>JAZRET010000067.1:0-52055 GCA_045660945.1 Congzhengia sp. | reverse complement strand
CATGTTGTCTTCCTAAGACCGCTTGGCCTCCGACTTAGTCTTTCTTTCTGCACCAAATTTTCATATCGAATCCCATTGGGCAATTGCGTTTCTTCACAATTTCGTAGTCGCCAATAATGAATTTTATCGCGGCTAGTTCGTAACGAAGCAACTCGCCGTATTGAATACTGCTCACCTTAAACTTAAATAGTTTTTCTTTCATCATACATCCTTTTCGTATTTCCATCGCAACACAACGCGTGTTGTTTCTGTCTGTTCCGTAATCTTAGCCGAAAAATCAATTTCGTTTACTACACAGTAGTCGTGACCTTCGCCGTCTTCTGTATAAACAGTAGCACTTGGCGATATTTTATTCAGTGCATCAATCAGTTGTTTTACAGTCATTTTAGTCTCCTTTATGCTGCTGGGTTGCTTATCAAAATCCATCTTTTGTTCACTCTATAATAAGTAGAGCCGTGTATCCCTAACAATTTATAAATGTATTTCATTTTACATCCTTTACATTTTATCCCCCCTTTATGCGGGTTATGTCGTTGCCGATGCCCCAATAGGAACAGGCATCGGTAGCAACACATCAACCAAGGAGTCCATCGGTAAAACCGATGTCGGATACCGTAATATCCGATATCCGTTCTATTTCATCACTGGTCGTAATGCCTTTAATCTTTTCCGTATGAATCTGTCTGCTTTGTATTCGTCAATTAAATCTTGTAGTAATTTCAACATTTTAGTCTCCTTCCTTTCCATAGTTGTCTTACTTTGTCGGTATATACGCACGCAATAACTCACGCTGTAAATCTTTCCAAGGACAAAAGTCTGTAATCCACTCTTTAAGTTGGTCTTTAACTCGCTTCTCATCGTAGCCCTTTTTCGCTAATGCTAACACCCTATCAAGGCGCGTCAGTAGTCCGTTTTCGTTCCAACTTGTGTCAATGTCCGTAATCGCCTGTTCAAATGTCACAGTAGCAGGGTCGTATTTCATAGTTGACCGTCTCGTATAATCCTTAAATAATCTTTTACCGTTGTATGCTTTAATCGCCGTAGTTCTGCTCATAGTAGTCTCCTTTATAAATCCGTAGTGTGTTCAATCTTTGATTCAATCTCAGTGTCACGCATCGCATCGTATAATGCCTTAGTCGCACCATACCATCTCCGCGCCGCAGTCGCCTTCATCGACTTGTAGTATTCAGTCATTAAATCACGCTTGCGTTGACTCAAAATCTTTTTTAAGTCGTCCATAAAAGTCTCTTGACGCGTATGGACAATCGTCCTAAACGCACCGTTAGTCAATGGTCGCCCGTCGTCTTTAATAAATCCCCAAAAATCTAGGTATCCACCCCTTGTGTGAGGCACACAAATCACCTTGCCAAACATAGTTTAGTCTCCTTCCGTTGCTATAAAGTCGGGCGGTTATAGGTCGCCGCCCGTCGACCGTAGTTCTACAATCCGCAGTCAACACTAGTCGCAAGCGATTTTTCAATTAAATCATCCATCGACTCGACTTTCTTGCCACCGCCAGTCCGCGTATGAATCGCAGTCGGTAAATCATCCACAAATACCATCTCGCAGTAGTTTTTATCCGCCCAGTAGTGCGCATATTCCATCGCTTGTGCTCCTGCTTTGCGATTCACATACATCACAGAGTCACCCTTGCGGTAAGTGAATACTATATTCTTATCACCTAACATAAATGTAGTCACTATATCGTCTTGGTTGTCGTAGTGACTCGCAAGCCAATCCCTACCTGCTACACGCAAGCCAATCAGCAAGCGGTCATATCGCGTTTCTACTACCTGTCCAGACTCGTCCTTTATATACCGTTTACGGCTCGAAAAGTGAGTCAAGTTCATTTGGTCTCTAGTCAATAGCATATTTGTCTCCTTTGGTTATTGCTATCTATGATGAATCCACCACGAATCCATCGTTTATAGCAACAACCTAGACGCTACCCGCAACCGCGACTCTGCACCCCACACCCGATACAATAGGTCAATCTACCCGATAAAAACTTTTTAATATATATCCACCCTTCATCGACTACATACCGACTCCTTTGGTTCTACCTATTAAAATCACCAAATCAACCTATAAATAACAAGACGCTATAAAACACCCCGCTATTATAATACCCAATACACCACCTACTAGCAATTCACACAACACTTCTTTTATCATATTTGACTCCTATTGTTTTATTTTTCTTTTATAACTTGGCAACCTTGCCTTGCTACATTATATATTATTATACAAATCGAAACCGATTGTTACCGTCTAGTTCACTTTTCGTTAGCGATTCGGTCGACACGCTAAAACCCGCGGATTTCCGCCAAAAAAGAATTCTTTTTGCGTGGGTGGCGATTCTAATTTCTCATCCATGGGGGGGGGTGGGTATGGGTTGGTTAGTTGACGAATGCGTAAAAGACATGTAGGATGTTATATATGTAAGAATAAAGGTGTTCAAGAGATGAGCAAGAAGACTGGGTTACCTGACGACTTTGAATGGAATGGTTGGTCTAGGGCGAACAATTATTTATTGGATGAAAGTAGTTTTGAGAGCAAGGTAGAGTTTAATCGGGAGCGGTTTAGGCGATCTACGGCTGTATGGCGTGCGTATCAAGGGACTGAAGAAGGTAGGAAGCGGCAAGCGGTAGCGTCAAGGGAGCGTTGGGAAGAAAGGGCGTTAAAGGCTAAGCAAGAGTCTGATACTACTGAAGTTCTGCTGTTAGAGAAGTTGGTAACGCATGAAGACGGGATGGCTACTAGTGAGTTAGTTGCTGGGTGTATTAACATGATAGCGCGGGAGTTAGCGAAGCGTGGTGTACGGGATGTAGAATCGTTAGAATTGAAGGATTTGATATTGATCTCGAACAACTTGTTAGCGTTAACGAAAGCGGCGGCTGCTGTGAAGAAGGACATGAACTGGAAGCCCAATACGGTGGTGGTACCTGTTGTGCAGAGTAGCAGCAAGACGGGTGGTGCTGTAGGTGGTTTACGGGATGTTATAGATATAAGGGACGAGAAAGAGCCCGAACGCGCGGGGGGTTAATAAATGATTCAGTTCGTTTGTTTTCATTCGGCGCGCCATACTAGGATATTCTTTCAGCCTAGACGGGCCTGTTTGGGCTCCCTATAGAAAACGATATATATTATAAGGTTTAATTATGGAAGGGCAAGAGAAATTTGAATTAGCGAAGAAGTTATTATTAGACTTCAAGGAATATGTTAAGTGGATACATAAGATAGCGCAGGGCTCGGAATATGATATGACTGCTTCGCATGCGCGTTTATGTGACAAGTTACAGCAATATGCTGAAGGAATGAATGAGAAGCGTAACTTGATGGTTAATGTGAGTCCTGGGTTTGGGAAGTCACTATTGATACAGTATTTTATTACTTGGTGTTTTGCTAGGTCGAAGCACTGCATGTTTTGTTATATTGCGTATGGGGAAAGGCTTATTAAGAAGTTAAGTAGGGAAAGTCGTAATTTAATGATGATGCCGGAATGGGAAGACCTGTTTGGCAAGGAGATGGATCCTGGTGACAAGTCTGTATTGAACTATCATTTAATAAGTGGTGGTGTAAGAAGTGGATTAACGGCTGGTACGATTTCGTCTGCTATATTGGGGTTAGATGCTGGGAATCCGAGTAGTCCGGATCGGTATTTTACTGGTGCACTGATATTAGATGATATAAACAGTCCGGAAGTTGTTACGAGTATTCACGAGCAGATTGAAGCGCCGGAGACGTATCAAAGGAAACTAGCGACCAGACGAAGAATGCCAACGGTACCAACTATCTGTATTATGCAGCGGCATCACAAGAATGACTTTGCTGGGTGGGTAATGAAGCATGAACCGGAAGAATGGGAAGTGTTTAAGGTACCTGCTATTGATGAGAACGGGGAAAGTTATTATCCGAAGCGTTACCCTATTGAAGAATTAAGAAGGCTAGAGAAGCAGAATCCTTTTATGTTTGCCGCTATGTACCAGCAGGAACCTGTAGAGAACTATGGTGCATACTTCCACGAAGAATGGATTAGAACCTACAGAATGCAGCCAGAAGCGTTTGAGAAGGTATTTATAACGACCGACTTCGCTTTTACGGCAGATGGGGGCGATTACACGCTATTTGTGTGCTGGGGGCTAGCGAAAGACCACAATTTATACCATTTAAGGTCAAGAATGGGCAAATGGGAAAGTCCGGACGCTAAAAAGTACTGTATTGAGTTTTTCCGGCACTGTAGGGCGGCTTTTAAGCAATGTCGCAGGGTTTATGTTGAAAACACGCTATCTGGTATAGGTTTTATACAAGATATGCGCAGGGAATGCCCTGATATGGCGATTATGCCATTACAGCGTGGTGCGAAGAAGAACAAGATGAACCGTGTTGAAAGTGCTATGACTTGGATGGAAGCAGGAAGGGTTTATTTTAGGGAAGCGGATCCGAACTATGTGAACATGCGTGCGCAGTTCTTGGCTTACAATCCTGCTGACAAGAACCCGAAGGACGAAACCATCGATAACACAGGTGACGCATGTGAGATTGCTTTTAACATAAAAACGGGAAGTATTTTCGTTTAATTATTAAATTGTGTTGACAATTGTTGTAAATCGTTGTAGACTATTTATTATAAATAACGCGGTACCAACAAGCCCCCGCGTTATTTTTTACTTGAAAACCGAAAAAAATAATATTATATTAGTATTCGATAAGGCACCGGTTGTCTACTCTTTTTCTAGGGCTTGTTGGGCTTGACGTAGGTGCTAAACGCGGAATATGAAGAAACAAGTGACTTGTGAATCGTAAACCGAATGACCGTAGTAGGTTACCGGAGAACCTAAAGAAAAGCCGAAGACATAAACAGGTTATATTCCGTGTTTAAGATGTAAGTGACAACAAGCCCCTATATATAAAAACCAACACAAAAAAATATTTTGGGAGAGAACATGGGCGAATTCTTACATTTAACAGCAGAACAATTCCGTAAACTGGCACTAGAAGGGGAACCCAAGTGCTGTCAGCCTAAAAACAAGTACCACGCGGTTAAAACTACTGTTAATGGCACAACATACGATTCAAGGAAAGAAGCGGGCCGTGGGGCGGCTTTAGAACGGTTACAGGCGGCACACAAAATAAAGGGTTTAGAAAAGCAGAAGGAATTTATTTTAATAGATGCGTTTGAATGTCGTGGTATAAAGTATAGGAAGTGTTCTTGGTTTGCTGACTTTTATTATTATGACTGTGAAAAGGGTAATTGGGTCGCCGAAGATGTAAAGTCTGCGGTAACCCGTAAGAAACCGGAATATATTATAAAGAAGAAACTCTTTGTACAGCGTTATCCGGACATAGAGTTTAACGAATACATTTAGGCTTTAGTGGTATTCTTTTTCAAGAAGTCCAAAGTGGAAGCCATATCATCGCCGGCGATTTTAATTTTATCGTGTTCCAGCATGAGTCCCTGTAAAAGGTTCAAGTGGTTTTTTTCGTCTGATATAATTTCCTTGATTATTTCGATACCTTCGTAATCTTTTTCCAATTCGAGGGCTTCGATTAGCGGGTAATAGTTTTCGATAGCCTTTGCTTCTTCCGCGATGTTTTTCGCGCACAATTCTTTAACGTCCATAATATGCTCCTATTTTGCTGGGTAAAATTGTTCGTCTTTTTCAAATTTAAGTTTTGCCACGGCCTTTTCAAGCACTGTAAGATCTAATGATGCTTTAAACTCCCTTAACTCTTCTTTTTCCCAAAGGTAGGTTCGTTTATTAGCGATAGCCTTATCTATGCTTTCAACGCCATGAACTTGCAGCAGGTAATGGTAATACACTTCTGCGTCTTTATACTTATCGAAGAAATAAAAAGTGGCTAGCGTACCCTTCGGCGTGCGTAGCCTTTCCACAACTTCGTACTTATTAAATGGAAGCCCATTTCTGACCAGAACATGACCTGGCCCGGATATTTCCATAGCACTCTCCTTGCTTGGTTACTTGATTCTAGACAAATAACTTGCTGATTGTCAAATAAATAATTATAATAGCGAGGTACATAGGAGCGAATATGGCGACTAAAAAATCAAAAAATATTGGTATTAAAGGAACGAAGTTGAACAATTCAATGGCACAATTGGTGGCAGGTATTGTTCCTGGCGGCCAAAGGGGCCGTGGTTCGCTTTCCCCTAATGCTATAAACGCAATTAGCAGTTTGATGCTACAAGTACGCGGCGAATACTTAACGCTTAACTACGGGCTTCTTACATGCCTTTACCAGCAGTTTGGGTTAATTCAATCTTTGATAGAAGTACCGGTATTAGATGCCTTTAGGGGCGGTATTAAGTTTACTGGGTACGAAAACAAGGTTATTTTGCCGGAAAAGAAGAAAAAACACATCTTTAGGTTCTGGAATGCTGATGATAGCAAGCAACAGCCACAACGCGATGCTGGTTTGGATTTTCAAATAGAGCAAATGAAGAAGCGTGAAGAGTGGGAAAAAGAACAAGTTGCTAAAGACGAAAAAGACAAGAAGGCTGAAGATTCATACTTCCGTGATGAAATCCCTGGGCAAGATATTCGCCGTATGGAGATTTATCTTCGTAGAGACCAAACATGGCGGAAAGTTCAACAGGCTCTTTTCTGGAATCGTTTGTATGGCGGTTCCGCGATTGTTGTTCTTGACGGAAGGGATCCGAAAACAGAACTTAAATTAGAAGATGTTAGCCAAGATACACCATTAGAGTTTTATGTAACCGATAACTGGGAAATTAGTGGTATGACTAGCGCAGTTGATGGCAAGCAGATGGATCCTATTGACTGGAACTCTGATACACCATTTACATTGCGTGGGCACCAAATACACAAATCTCGTGTTATTACCTTCAAAGGTAAAGAGTTTCCACCGCTGTACAGGGCTATTGGCCGTGGTTGGGGTATGTCTATACTTGAACCGTTGGTTCGCACGCTGAACAAGGGTGTAAAGAACGAAAATGTTATATTTGAACTGTTGGATGAATCAAAGATAGATGTTTTCTCGTTTTATGGGTTAAATGACGCTTTACAAGATCCGGATGCTACTGACGCTATCACAAAACGCGTAGGTTATGCTTCAATGGTAAAGAATTATATGAAAGCGTTGTTGCTGGACTCGGAAGATCAGTACCAACAGAAACAAATACATTTCAACGGTTTGGCAGATTTAAAAGCAGATTCCCGTGTTGATATGGCTGCGGATGCCAGAATTACAATGAACAAGTTGTATGGCATGTCACCGGCTGGGTTTAATTCGGGCGAAGCGGATCGTGAGACTTATGCTGATACTGTTGAAGCGGAAGTTCGTATTCCTGCCGAATATGCAATTATCCGTATATTAGAGTTTGTTGGAAGAAAGGTTCTGGGCAAAACCCTGGACTTTGAAATGGAATGGGCGCCGCTTATTCGTACATCGGAATACGAAAGGGAAAAGACAAAAACCCTTCTGTTAGCCAATTTGAACGAAGCAAGCATATGGGGCCGCATTACCAACAAAGAATGGCAAGAAGCCGTAAATAAACACAACCTGCTGGGTATTGAAGTTTCGTACAAGGATAAGTTCGTTGCTGATCCTATGGCGAAGCAAGTCTTTAAGCCTGGCTTTGGAGGAAAGTAAAAATGGCAACTAGATGTAATGAGTTTGATAAAGAAAACAAACGTAAGACGTTGCCTGTTGAACAAGAGATACCGAAAGGTATGACATACCGTGCGAAGTTCATCTGTGCTGGCGCTGTTGGGTACAAAGAAGGGACTTACCTTCTGCCCCAATATGCCCTGGATGAATTTGCGTACACATTAAAGCGTTGCCCGGTCATTGTTGGCCACCAAGACATTGTAGATGAATCAGATATGTTGGACAAGGCTGTTGGGTATGTTTCTGCTGTTGACAGGGACGAATCTGGCAATTGGTATGCAGACTTTGTGGTATTTTGCCCAAAAACGATTGAAAAGATCGATAATGGTTCTTTACCATATGTTTCTTGTGCGTACCGTGCAGACTTATCTGCTGACGAAGTTAAACTGAACAATGTCACATACAAACGTGAGATTCTTGGCGGCGAGATGATGCATCTTGCGTTAGTCAAAAACCCACGGTATAATGGGACAGAGATATGGAGGAACTCTGAAGACGAGTGCTTGGTTTCTGACGGGGTTCTATTCAATCAAAAGGATAACATTATGTTTGGAATAAAGAAAAACAAAGTCGAGTTGGACAAAGACGTGTTGATTAACACAAAGATTGGCGACAAGACTATTGAAGAATTGGTCAACGAATTGGAAGCGGCCACAGAAAAGGTTGCGGAACATGAAAAGACCATTGAGGGTTTGGAAGCCGAAAAAGTAGATTTGAAGGCCAAACTTGAAGAGGCTGAAAAGCGTCTTGAAGAGGCTGCTGCTGCGGCTGAAACACAGGCGCCGGAAGCGGCACCTGTTGAAGGAACTCAAGAAACGGCGCCGGAGACGGATGCTGATTTGAGAAAGGACTTAAACAACGCTTTGACTGAAGAAGTCAAAGATATTATCGTTAAAGTCCCAAATGTAAAACTGTAATAAGGAGAACAAAATGGCATTTGATAAAACGACATTCTATGCACATTCCTTGAACCAGTTTGCGCCGAACCGTATTCGCGGCGAATATCTGGACTGGGGCTTGAACGCGCATGTTATGGAAGTTGAAATTGACAGCACACAAGCAACCGCTTTGTATGCTGGCGACCCAGTTGCTATCGTGGCTACATCCACAGGCAAACTGAAAGTTGCTGCTGCTACTGCGAGCACAAGAGTATATGGCTATATCTTGTACAACCCGAAACACGAAACCTACAAAGCGGGTGATATCGTTTCCGTTCTTTGCGATGGTGGCGTTATTTCTGAGGCTACTACAGAAGCCATTAACGCAGGCGCAGTTGTTTATATGATTCCTGCTACTGGCGAAATCACAACCACATCTACGAATAACATCAAAATGGGTATTTCGTTGCAGAAAACATCTGCTTCGACAGACGGTACCTTAATTGCTGTTGAAGTTATTCGCCAGGCAATATAATTAAGGAGCATTTACGATGGCAAAAAAATACTTAGTAAATGGCGTTGAAAAAGAACGCGAAGAACTGTTTAACTCGGATGAGTTAGCGGTTATTGATCGCAACCAAGCGTTATTAAATGACTTGGGTTACGGTGACATCGATGTTACCTTGTTAACACAAATCGAACGGGAAGTTTCGCAACAGAAGTTCTATCAAATAGATCCAGAGCTGTTTGTCCCGTTTGATACCACACAAGGTGGCTGGGCAGATTTCATCACTGTATTGCGTAACTACAGCAATACCGATGCGGATATTTCCACATGGGAACGCGGTGTAGATGCAGACAATGCTCGCCGTGCACAAGTTGGTGTTACGCTGGGTGCTGAATCTTTGAAGATTCACAACTTGGCAAAAATGGTTTCGTATTCATTGTTTGAAATGCGTTCAGCAATGGAAACAGGCCGTTGGAACATTGTTACCGAAAAAGAACGTGCACGCAAACGCGACTACGACTTAGCGGTACAGAAAGCAGTTCTGTTGGGCGATTCCAACTTCAAAGGCTTGTTGAACCAAACTGGTGTCGCTTCTAACACGACTGTGTTGACGAAACCAATTTCGACAATGACTTCTGGCGAATTCCGCACATTCTTGGGTTCAGTGTTTGCTGAATACTTCAAGAACTCTTCAATGACTGTTTTGCCGGATACTTTGGCGATTGCACCATCTGACTTCTTAGGTTTGGGTGTTGCGGTTGACGAACAATATCCGTTAGTTCAGTCAATGTTGACTCGTGCGAAAGAAGTGTTCCGCGAAGTTACGGGTAACCCGAACGCTGATATTAAGATGTTGGCGTACTGCGAACCAGAATTCAATGGTGGTTATTACAAATACGTCTTGTACCGCAGAGACTTTGACACATTGCGTGTTTACAGACCGTATGACTACAATGTGGTTCAAGGTGCTACAGTTGATGGCATGAACTATCAGAACACAGCGTATGCTCGTTTGTCTGACGTGTTCGTGAACCGTCCAGCGGAAATGGTTTACTTGACTTGGCAAAAAGCCTAAGGCTTAGCCAACGAGGCCTTAAAGGGGGCGGGGTAAAAAGCCCCGCCCTTAATCATAGGAGCGACAAATGAAAATTAAGAATAACGGCCACACATCTTTCTTTTGGATGTACAAAGGCACCACAATAGAAATCAAACCGGGCGAAGCAGTTGAAATGGCTGCGGAACACGCAAAAAGCATTGCGGGCTTGTTCAATAGTGAGATTATTGAAGACAAACCTGTAATTGAAGGTAAAACCGAAACAATAGAAAAGGTGGAAGAAAATGGCAAAAAGCGTAAGAGTAACAAATCAAACAAAAAATGATATCTTAACAATAACCGGCGGTTGGTTGCGTGCGCATGGCTTGACGGTTGTTGAAGATTGGGAAGCAGACATTTTGTCTGGTTTATATGGCAAAAACAAAGTGTTTGTTACAGAACAAGTTGAAGAAGAACCAAAACCAACAAAAAAGACTAAGAAATGATATTTCCTATAACTCTTGAAGAGTTCAAACTATATTTTTTGCGCGAGGCTGGTTTAGAATATCAACCATATGAGACGTTCGTGAAAACGACTTATGATGCTGATGTTTATGTTATGTACGATGATGAGTTGTGGAAATCTACACACGCAGACAACTATGAAGTGCCAGGTACACTTGACGGGTGGCAATTAGTTATCGGCCATTACGATCCGGAAGTCACATACGACAAGGGCGATATTATTCGTGACTTGGGCGATGATGGTTACGAATGGTGGCAAGCGCTTGTCGACGATCCAGGAACCGACATCGATAATTGGAAAATCATACCAGATGTTCCGTATGATTACACCCAATGGCAAGCACCAAAAGAATACGCAGCGAATGATAAGGTTATTGCTGTTGTAAACTTTAAACCGGGCGTATGGAAGTCCAAGATTGGCGGCAATTATGCTGTTCCGGGCACTAACACTGAAGCGTGGGAGTTGGACGTTGATGAAACAGCGAACCTTTCAGATGTTATTCTGGATGCAGATATTCTGCGTGCTATGGGCGAAGCATCGTTTAAGTTCAATGTAAACTTGTTCGCTGAAGAGAAAGGTAAACTAATATTCCTTTATCTGACGATGTTCTTCTTGGTGTACGACAGACAAATGGCTTCTAGTGGCATGAATGGTAACAGCGCTGCGGGGCCTGTTTTGAGTAGAACTGTTGGGAAAATGAGTGTTTCCTATATGGAATCGAAATTGTTTAAGAATTATCCGTCTTATGAATTCCTTTCCACAAATGACTATGGCCGCAAGGCGTTCAACCTTATGATGCCTTACCTTCGTGGAAACGTACGGATTCTTAAGGGCGGTAGCACAGGCGAATAATGGGAAGACTGGCGAGGGCTTTTGAAAGCAGGGTAACCATGGTACTAACCGAAAAGGTTGGCCGGGCGTTAGCGCAGTTTGAAAAAGGCTCTGCTTGTGCTGGGATAACAAACGATCCAGAAAACCAGCGCAAGGCACGCATAAACCATTATGGTGGCACAATACGGAAAACACAAGCCGTTCAACGCCAGTTTTCGCATTTGGAGAGCGTACAGGTTGGTATTATACCAGAACGGCACTTTATAGATCATGCGCTTGAAGATGTTACTGGCGCACGGGATTTTGAAGAGGCTGTAGCGGCTGCTATGAGTGGTTCAAAAGAAAGAACTTACGAAGGCTGGAATAAAACCACAGGCCAGGCTTCGTTTGCTGGTGGCAGGCGTGGGCCGGAACGCGTATTGCTGCGTATTGCCAACGAAATGGCAAACAACCAAATACAGGCATTACTAATGGTTCAACCCAAGAACGCCAAGTCCACAGAAAAACACAAGGGTTTTAACCAACCCTTAATAAACACAGGCGAACTGGTAAACAATGTAAAGCATTGGGTAGAGGGCATATAATGGCAGGATTAAGAGTATATCGCGAAACTGTTAAAATTCCTATCAGTGTTACTTGGCACCAGGAATTGGTTGACGACGGGCCTGGGGGAAAAGACTTTTATATGCGGATAACCCCACATGTAAATCTTGGTGGAAAGGCTGGTGCTCCGCTTTTAAAGAAATATAAAGGGGCGTACTGGAAGAAAACACAATTAGAACTGGCGCGTGTAAACGCAAGGTGGAGCGCACTGGCCAACAAAATAGAAAAAGACTTAACTGGCGATTCGAAAGAAATAGCAGTAAAATCTGTTAGGAAGGGCCAACGAAACACGCCCCAGGCGTTGCCCACAAAAAATACAACAATAAACACCGCACACCAAGAAGCGCTAGAAAGAACTAGAAGACAGCACGGTGTTTTGAACGAAATAGACAAACAAATAGCTAAAGATATCGCAGAAACCTATAAAGGGCAAAGCATTGAAGATCTTATTAAGACATATGGTAAATCTGAAAAAGATGTAGCGTTTATAAACCAGATGTTGGGGCACAGCACAGCCGGGTATGATGCTGTTATGAAAGAATACGAAGAAACAAAAGTCGGCGATGATGACGATTATGACTATTAAAAGGAGATAAGATGTCTTTCTTTACTGATGCTTTAGCGGATCCGTTAATTTCTGGGGGCGTTGTTACGGCTTCGTATAAGACTATCACATATGTGGATGGCTTTGCCAGTGAAACTTCTGCCACCCAAACATTTAGGGCGCGTAAGAGTGTGCAACCTATGACTGCCGCTGAAGCGCAGTTAAAGGGATACCCGGACTACGCCACAAACGAATTTTATGTGATTTACACACTAAAGAAACTGCCACTACCTGCCGGCAATAAGGTTGTAGTGGTTCATTTTAACAATAAGGACTGGTATGTACGCGGGGTTACTTCGTGGGTGTGGGATGAAGGCACGCCTTTCCAACAAGGGTACTATGAAGTTGCTATGTCGCGTTATGCACCAGATTCGGTCAACCCAGATAGGAGTTTCTAATGTTAACATATGTAGAATTGGAAAAGTACATTTGTAACATGATTAAGGCTTTAATAGGAAGTAATTATGCTGCATTTAACTTCTCTGCTGACCCAACACATAGGGTATTGGCCGAACGGCAAAAAATAAGCGTTATGCCAGACGCAAAGACAATAGTTACCATTCGCATAGATAATTACAACAACTGGCGAGCACAGCGTTATGGGCGCGGAACAGTGTATTACGATGCACAAGGTGGCGAACATATATACGAATTGCGAACCTTTGATGTTTATGTGAATGTAATGTCCAAAGGGCTTGGTGATGCCTTTGATGCGGCAAGATTCATCATTGCTAACTTACAAAACAACCGCTATAATGATTTTGTAAGACAAAGTGGGCGGTTGTTAGGACTAGAAAGAGTTTCTACCTTGAAAAACCTGTCTGACTTGGAAAACGGAGTTTGGACAGAGCGTGCGCATTTTGAAATGCGTATGAACTTCAAGGAAGAAGTGATAGTGCGAGATGCTGTGGAATTCGTCAACAGGCCAGACACATTGGCAGACCTGCCGGATTCTGTAGAACTAACCACTGAGTTAAAAATATAGGAGAATTAAATGGCAACTAATGTTATTAACATTCGTGAATTCGTTGACGTTACCACCTCGGTGGCTGCTACGCCAGTGAATGTTGCGCGTGATTGGGGTGCTTTGCTGTTTGTGCAAAAAGGCACAGATGGTGCTGCTACAACCATAACCACTTATGATAACTTGCAGGATCTTTTGGATGCCGCTTCTAACTCTGAAGGCGCCAAGGCTGCAACTATTTTCTATGGTACTGGGTATAACGGTATTACACCGACTTCGCCTATTACCGTAGCGGTTATTAGCGCTTCTACGACCAGCGATTTCACTACAAACTTTACTGCGCTTTTAACGAGTGAAGCGTACTATGGTATCGTGTTGGATACGAACTTTACTGCGGATATGCAAAAAGCGGCTGCTGCTGCGAACGAAGCGGCTTTAACGACAACCGCGCATATGCTGTATTTGGATGATCATTCAACAGACGCCTTAACAAAAGATTTAGAAACGGATACTGCTTCTGTTGCTGCGTACTGCAGAAACAACAACTACACACATTCGGTTGTGTGTTGGTCTGAATCTACTAACACTAACAAATATTATTCTGCTGGTATGGCTTCGTTCTATGCTACACGCAGGTTTGATGCTTCTAGCCGTCAGATGTGTTCATTGGCACACAAACGCGCTTCTGGTATAGCACCGGTTGATTTAACCATTACTGTTGCTGGCAACACCCAGAGCCCAACGGCACGGTTTAAGAACTTGGATGCGAAAAACTGCAATGTGTATGCGAACATTAAGGTTGTTGGCTTGCCTGCTTGGGAACGCGGCAACTTGCCTTCTGGCGATGATGTTTCAGATTTCATTTCTGCGGATTACTTGAATTACAGAGTTTCCGTGGCTGTCTTCCAACTGTTACAATCAGTTCCACGTTTGGCGATGAACCAAGACGGTGCGGTTCTGTTGAACAACACATTGGTTAAATGCTTGAACGAACTTTCTGCTTCTGGCATGATTTCTGGTGGTGTTGCGTTGGATGGCGATGTAATACCGAATCCGGGTTACAAGATTAACATTCCGATTCCAACCGGCGTAGCGCGTGCAAACGGCTTGTGGGAAGGCATCTATTGTGTTGGTTTGTTGACCGCTTCGGCAAAGAAAGTTGTTATTGGCAACGAACTGAAAAAATAAGGAGTAATTAAATGGCTACACAATTTGAAGGTGCTTTTAACGATATTGGTTTGGTGGACTTCATCATCCAAACTCCACTTGGCGACCTTGTGGCCAAGAACCTTGGGCCTAATGATGTGGCTATTTTGGCTACACCGGGTAATGATGGAAACGTCATGAATGTGTTTGAAGGTTCGACTGGCCAATTGCTTGCTAACAAATCGTATAAGGTCAAGAACTGGACGGTTACGATTCGTTTGCTTCGCCATTCTTTGGACTATTGTAAGGGCACATATTTGATTCAAGAAATCTTGAATGGGCATGTAACTACGGTTGGTATTAACTTCACAAACCGGAACTTTGGTAACGGTGCGACTGGTGTTAAGAACGAAACCTTGGTAGCGCCACAGGCTTTCTTGGTTAACTTCGCTGGGTTGGAAGCCGGTGCTGGTGCATCTGGTGACTTTGAAATGACATTCAAATGTTCCAACGCAGAGTTCAATTCTGGTACCTACTCATCTTGGGGCTCTAATTATGCTAATAACGCATTCCCGGATGATAAAGAAACTATCACATATTCTGGCACTGTTGATAAATACAACAACGCTTCGTATGATGAAGGCGGATCAGAAAACCCGTAATGTAAAGGAGTAAAAAATGGAAACCAAAAACACAGAAGAAAAATACACAGAGGCGATCAAGGCGAGAGTTGAAGCGGCACAGAAAAGCGGTGACATTCCGGAGTTATTCGACTTCGTTCATAACGACAAGCATTGGGTTATGACGTTACCGCATTCTGTGATGCAACAGAAGCGCATGGTGTACGCGCGTAACGCTTTCATTATGCAGAACACATTTGAAGCGGAAGCAGAGTTGTTAAAGTTGATAGCCGCAAACACCACGGTAGATGGCAGACCTGTTATTTTAGATCAGTTATCTATTGGCGAACTGGAAGTCATGAAGTTAGCGTATTTGGATGGGCTAATTCTCCCTTTATCCCTAGGGGGCGACAAGGACGTAGCGACCTATATGCAGGCGATGGTAAAGTAACCAAGCCGTCCCCAGAAGAAGACTTCGACTGGTTCTTTTTGAACCCAGTAATGAAGGGGTACATATCTTATGCAGACCTAAAAAATGGGAGCTTGAATTTGTATGATTTACAGGTTCTTAATGATTTAATAAATTATGAGAACAAACTGATTCAAGAAGAAGAGCGTAAGATACAGCGTAAACGGGCGTTAAATAAGAGAATATAGCATGGCGAACTATGATGAGCGGATAGTTTTAGGTGCAATGGCTGATGTAGCATCTGCCAAGAAAACCGGTGAGGAAATTGGGCGTGCGGCAGGAAATGCCGCCACCAATGCCTTTTTGGATTCTTTTAAAGCCGTATATTCGGCGATCCCCAAAGAGCACAATGGAAAAACCCCAAAAAAAGGTTATTATCTAGACGAAGGTGCACAAAAGGCCATCGCACACATAACATCTATTGCTGGCGACACTCGTGTTAGTGGCCAGGTGCGCAGAGTTGCTATGCAACAAATTATAAACGCTACCAAAGAATGGATGCGGAAAGGCGCGGGGTCTATAGACCAACAAATTAGTGCCGCAATTGCTATAGCATCTGGTCAGACTGCTATTAACGAGTCCAGGCGTGCCGATGCTTTCAGCAAAAACTATGACCGCAGCCAAAAAATAAGTAGGGCAAAACTAACCGATGCGTACAAATCTGCGGTTGAAAGTTTTTATTCTGCAAAAGACGATTTAGAAAGCGCTGTTGAAAAAGGCGATAGTACAGACATTGCGTTTGCGAGAAAGAAATATGAGGCGGCTGCAAAATATGTAAGATCGCGAAGATTCAAAGATGTTGCTGAAAGTGTTGATATAAAAAAAGCAGAAGAGGTCGAAAAGGAGCATATAAGGGCACTTTCTAAAAACACACAGGCCATGCTTTATCTTAACACAGCAGTAGCAGCCGTGGGCGCTGGTGCACAAATGGTCGCTGCTTTTTCAACAAGTTTCATGCAACAACAAGTTGATAGAAATGTGTTTGGTTCTGTGGCGGCTTACAATAGCCGTGTAAAAGCCGCAGGAACGATAGGTGGCGGGGTTGCTGGGACTTTGTTTGGGGGCATACTTGGCGCAACATTAGGCCCTGGCGGTGCACTTATTGGGGCACAACTTGGAGGCACTGTTGGTGGTGCTTTAGGCGGCCTTCCAGGGACTGCGTTAGAAAAAGCATTTCAAGGCAAACAAAGAACCATACAAGATTTTCAATCTAGGATTAGAGCGAATAATATGTACCGGGGCGCATATTCTGTGTCGTTTGGCGGAATGGTGCAAGAAATGGGCATGGCCAGTGCAGCGGATGTCGAAAACATGGTAGGTAACTCGCAAACACTTGGTGCGCGAATGATGTTTGGCCAGGTTGGCGAAAATGAAATGCTTATGTATTCGCTTATGCCGAATTACTTTGCGGCCGCTATGGCTGGTGCATCCGATGCAGAATTGGCTGCCGCTTATGCGCGCGACTTACAGGCGTTGCCGCCCATGATGAGATTGTGGGCTGGTTCGACTGTTGGTGGTGGTTCTGCAGGAATGGCAGCGTTCGCGCAAGATCCGTTTTTCAATAAAGTACTTGCAAATGCGGGGAAGGGGCATTGGATTGACCAGATGATGGTGGCGTATAGCGGGGCTTGGCAAGGTGGAAGTGTGCAACGCGGTTTGGCCAACGCTGAATTGGCGTGGGCAGAAGGCGGTAACGCGACTGCCGTGACAGAAAACGAAATTGGTATCTTTGACTCAAGTGCTGGTTTGCGGCCAGTGTTCACACATACAAAGCCACAATATGGGGCAGTGCCAATTGCTAATTCTATAGATTTGCAAAAAGCGTATGCAAGTGGACAAATATTCCAGACTTCATATGAGGATGTTTTCCAAAACACTGGTTATTTGTTCAAAGAAATGGCAAGCCTAATAAACAAAAGAACACCAGAGGAATATGCAAAGTTCCAAGAAAGAATGTATGGCCAATGGGGCCCCAACGAAAGCAAAAATTTTGTTATACAAGTGTATGTAGGTGACCAAAAAGCCAAAGAGATACAAGTGCGTGGGGAACAGGCGGCCAAGGCGGGCAAGATGTCTGTTTATAGCGAAATAGGGTACTAAAATGAAAAGAAATGTTAGAAACACTGTTTTGAATGCTAAAATGGGGGCGTTGTCTAGTATTGCGGAAGGCCTGCACGGTCAAGATTCGCTTGATAAGCGCAACGCGGATGGCTTTAAGGACTTTACGGACACAATAAGCGCCGTCAATGATGCTGCAGATATGTTTTCTGGGTTGTTTGGTGTTAAGGCACCTTATTTAACCATAGGAGAAATACAAAGGACAAACTGGTTAGATAGCAGCAACACAGGCAAATATTTATCGGCAGCGGGGGTTGGGGCTTCTGTGCGGGCTGTTCAAAATTTAGTATATGGGACAGAACAACAGGGTGTTATTATTGATTGCCTTGGGGATGTTTCTGGCGAAACCTCTGTTGATTTTACAAGCAATCCGATGATGTATATGACCAACGGTATCGTTGACACAAGAATAAGGCAACCGGCACGAATTAACGCAGTAGTTGGTATTTCAAATTATTTGGCTGATGATGTGTTAGGGGATTTGTTAAATGTGGGCACGCGGGCTTTGGGCAACCTTGGCAGTGGCGTTATTAACCAGTTGCTAAATGGTGGCGCCACCCGTGCACAAGCGGCATTATATAGGCTTCGTTGGCTTATGGAAAATGGCAAGCCGTTCACAGTTTATACGCCGCACGGTATGTATGAAAACATGTTAATTAAAAGTATAAAACCAAGAACGACAGATACCACAATGGATATGCTATATGCCGATATAGAGTTTCAAGAAGTGATATTGTATTCTTATTATAGAGAAAGTACGACAGACTTAAAAAAGAATACGACACCGGCTCGAACGATAATGGACAAGCAAAATAAAGGCAACTTTACGCTTTCACACTGGATTGGGGGTACAACACAATGAAAACTGGAATAAAACTTTCTGTTACATCTGAACCACAGATACTTGGTCTGGCGAATGGGTACACGGCAGACTTGCGTTTTGATCCTTTTTATTATAGGTGGTATTACGATTTGTATAAAGACAATGAGTTAATATATGCTGGCATAGCATTAACCCCAGACACCTGCGGATTAAATGATATTTCTGCTGTTGCGTTAGGTGTTATAGATATGAAAGAGCCAGAAGGCGAATATGAACCATATAACGCATTAGGTACCAGACTACAGATTGTAGAGGTAGACAATGAAGATTAATGATGAAGATTTCTTTTTTGATAGATGCTTGAAATTTGTGTTCACTGGGCCAAATTTAACAAAAACAGATGAAAACGGGCAAATCATCAATGCCCCTTTAACGATTGAATACTGCCCTCGAAAAGATGAAAGACTTTGTCCGCACCTAGAAGCAGATATAAAAGACATGCCGTCACCTAACGAAAAAGATAGGCCTGGTTATTCTGGTGTTTTAAAAATATATAACCCTGGGCAAGAAATCATACAAATGGTTGCAAAATCCGTAACCTGGTTTTATGAGTTTACCAACAAGAATAATGGTGAGCCAGCAAGCAGCAAAAGCAGCGATGCGTCTGTACGGCGTTATTATGCGAACAAGATGCGTGTTAAAGTATATGCTGGCTATTATGACGAATCTATAAAAGATGGGGATTATGGCAACGCACCAATTTTAGACGGTTATGTTAACAACACTTATTATTTTAGGCAAGGAACCGATGATGTATTAACAATATATTGCCACGATGTGGATATGTCACAGGCAAGTGCTAAAGCCAACTCTTATGGCGAATTGTTTGCAAAAACAGACAGCGCTGTTGATTCATATCTGGAGCAAATGGATGAAAGAAGACGTGGGAAGGCTACTTTTGATAGCACATTTAAAAATCTTGTTGACCACTTCGAAACTATTTTACCACGCGCTACTGACAATAGGTCAAAATATAGGGTACTATATGTTCGGAGCCCACAAGAATATTATTATAATATAAAACAAAATCCAGGTACCGGTTCTTCTGTGGAAGATGCTAATCTTGCCGCTGTATGTAGGGATGCAACAATTACAAGTAGTTTTTATACAAATGCAGAGCGCTTGGACACAATGCTGAATGAATTATGCAACTATGCTGCCCTTAATTTAGATTGGGAGTTAGATGTTCGTTATGCCTCTACGCCAACTTATATTGTGTATAGGAAAGAAGAAGCGGTCAAGATATCGAAATTGAAAGACAAAGGTATTGTAACCATTATTAACTTCCAAAACCTAATGGAACAGCCGGTTATTGATGGTACCGGAAGTTTAACCATGAAGATGTTTTTTAATAGGCGTTGCGCACCGTGGGCATATATACAACTTGTTTTTACTGGCGCCGAAAATCTTGGCGAAGGTATCGCAAAACTTCAAAATACTGGTTTGTTAACAGTTGATGATAAGTTGATTGGTGGTTTTGCCGGTCAAGCACAGAACCCCGCTATTGCCACAACCCAGTTGTCTGGTTCGACTGGGGTTGCCGGTGTTCTTAACAACCAAGCGCGTGGGCTGGCATACGGTTATCTTTATAACAACCCTTTCCTTATTGTTACTACAAATCATAAGTTAAACACACACGGAAATGATTGGGTTACACTAATAAAAACAACCCCGTTAATTCGTGGAAAACTAGCAACGGAGAACACAAGATGATGTGCCCAGACGAATCTATTGTATCCATGTACCTCATTAAGACCCATTATATAATGAAGGTTCTTGCCTACCATCCAGAGACACAAACTGTCGACTTGATACAAGACGTGTACGAATTTACAAACACTTATGATGGGCAAATTGTGCGCAACAATGAGTTTGGCGAAACAATTGTTGTGGCCTTGAAGGATCTGGATATTCTTTATGGCATCCCTGTAAAGCAAGAACGCTGGGGAAAGTGGCACTTACAGTGTTGCCCTGCTGTTGGTGATACTGGTTATATTGAAGTTATGACCAACGACATACAAGATTGGGTGGAAAACGGTTCGCGGTCAATTCCTTGGTCTGCGGATCATTTCAAGAAGAAGAGTTGCGTATTCGTTCCGTTTATTCCTAACAAGACGAATTGCGATCCACAATACCCAGCGACAAACGAGTCGTTTGTTATAAAATCAGATAAGATTAACCTTACTATGACTACACCAGACGAAGGGAAAGAGAAGGTAGTGTTGACTATGACAGGAATAACATTAACAATAGATGCTGAAGGCAAGATAACGCTAGATGCGCCGGATGCCGCGGTTTCTGCCAACTGTAAGACGGTTGAAGCAAAAGCAAGCGATTCGGTTAAGATAGATACACCGCAAACCACAATAACAGGGAAACTGAATGTTGATGGGGATGTAACCATGGCGAGCAAATGCAGCGTTGGCGACACACTGGATGTTACAGCCGATGCAACTTTTGGTGCGAACATAACCGCAACAGGAACTGTGACCTGCGCTGGTGTGATATCTTCTGGCGTGATATCTGGCTCGAACATTTCTACGCCGAGCGTGCCTTCAATGAACAGCACAATATCTGGTCTAGAAACCCACACGCATACGGTTCCGGGCATACAGACTGGCAGCAGTTCAACAACAACTGGTGGGCCAAACTTATAGGAGTAAAGAATGAAAACTTGGGGTATTACAAAACCAACACCGGAAAAGCCATATGGCAACGAGTTAGTTGTTAAAGAGAATGCGGTTGTAGTAGATGGTGTTGAAGAAACTACAAATGTAATTGCTGTTGAAGAAGGCTTAGAAGCATTACGCACGCAGATAGACTGCAACCTTCAAGTAATAAAAGGAGAGGTAGAAGACGAAACTGCGGGCGTTGACTATTTTGGCATTATCTTTTCAAACACGCCATTAGCGATGAAAGTGCAAGAAATAACGCGTGTTATTATGCGCTGTGAAGATGTGAACAATGTGAAATACAACAAGTGCGACATAGATAGGGTTTATCACAGTATGACTTTTTATTTCACAATTGAAAGTGTTTATGGCGAAATAGAGTACAATAAGACATTTGAAAGTTTAGCATAAGGCAGTTATAATAAAGCAATAAAGGATTAGTTATGGGTCAATGGACGAATACAGGTTTTATAGCGCAAGATGTGGCTTATTACAAAGCCCAACTTCAGACCGTTTTTCAGAACGCCTACGGTGCAGATTTTAACGTGACAGATGATACACTGCCACAAAACATTGTTATACAGGAAATTGCCGAATTGTTTGCTAATGCGGATGCTGATAGCATTGAAGTGTTGGCGCAATTAAACCCGAACACAACTTCTGGTTTGTGGCTTGACCTTATTGGTATCCTGCGTGGGTTACCGCGTAATACAGGGCATTCACAAAAGGCAACAGTGTTAATTACTTCAACAGGTTCTGGTGTACCATTTAGTATTCCGCAGGGGCAAGAATTCACAGTGTACGAAACGGGCGAAATATTCGTTGCAGAAAGCCTTACACAGGTTTCCAGTACAAGCGCCACAGTAACCTTAACATTTGATTCTTCGGGCAATTCTGCAACGCAAATAGGCTACCACATGTCAACCGAAGGCTTAAGCCCGATTACTTCTATTGAAGTGACGGGGTTGATTGCTGGTTCAGACGCCGAAACAGATTTGGAATACAGAACCCGTTTGAACAGTTCTGCTTCAGTTGCTACGGGAACATTGCAGTATGTTATGAATCAGATTTCTTTAACGCAGGGTGTCCGTTCTGTAGGTGTTGAATATAACGATTTGCCAACTGAAGAAGGTGGCATTCCGCCATATTGCACTGAATTTATTGTTATGCCTGGCACAGGTGTTGATGAAGCGGCGTTACCACAATGGAAACAAGATGTTGCCAAGGCGATTTTATGGAATAAAGTTCCTGGTGCACCAACGCATGGGAACACTACTGTAACCAATGTTGTAGACCCTTTTGGGGCAGAAAAAGATGTTAAGTTCACTATTCCCGATGCTATTAACTTGGAAATCGAGGTATCTATATCTACGCGTGAAGAGCAGCCATACTTGGATTTATCGCAGGTTGGAACGATTACTGACAACATTGCAGCATACATAAACAACCTTGGTACGGGTGTCGATGTTTCAATGTCGCGTATATTCCAGATTATATTAAACAATGCGAACTTCGATATTTCATCATTGAAGATGCGAGCCATCGGTGGTTCCACATGGGTATCAAACGCAAATTACCCAATAGGGGTACGCGAATGTGCTGTCGTGGATGTTGCTAACATAAGGATTGGTGCATAATGCAGATTAATTATGATTTTCCATGGTACCTCCAGAACTCAGAAGGGTTTATGACTTTATACGAAGGTTTGTATAACACAGCAGTTACGATTAGTCCTATAACCCTTTTATCTGCTTTAGATATAGAGCACGCAACGACAGCGATGCAATTAAAGTTCGTGGCTACACTTTATGGGCTCCGTTCTGATTGGGTTGGCATAGAACAGGCTCTTATTTATAATGTAAATAATTGGTCTGTAGATGGGGTTGAAGAAAATTATTGGTCTGGCTTGCCTGCTGATACATTTGACTTGTTAAAGAATTACATTAAGGCAAAGGTTCAGATGCGCAACAAAAACTTAACGCTACAGAACATTAAGAACTTTTTTGCCGTTTGCCTGGAACACAGAGAATTTGATCCGGATACGGCAATTTCTGTGGCTGAATCGTTAATGCATTTTGATTTGACTGTTACACTTGATGAAGGAACATTGGGCGATATGGTGACATTATTATCAATAGATCCGTATCCGTTTGGTAAACCGACAGGCATATCATATACAATAAACTACATATTAGAAGAGTAAGGAGAAAAACTAATGAAAGAAAAAACCACTATATTTGGTTCTGCTGGGCAACAGGATGCCACGAAACGGAACGAGACTGCTTACCGTTCTGGTATGACACCGAATACTATTGCATACGCTGAAGACGTAAACACATTTGGCAACATGTCCGATGAATTCGTGTACATATTGTGCCAAGAAATTGTAAACGCGTTACGCCAACAGAATATCGAACCGGATGCACTTGATAACACACAGGTTGCACAGTTAATCAACCATTTAAATGGTGGTTATACATTAACTGGGCTGGTGGATGATACGGTTTCTGCTTCTGCCACGAGTTCGGCAGTAACATTCACAGGGAAGATTTCCTTTAATTCAAAGGTTTATTATGGTAGCAGCCAAGCAGATAGAACTGTTGTTGATTTTGATGCCGTAACTCTTTCTGTTGATAACACATGGATGCCAGGCGTTAACTATATTTTTGCAACCAGTTCTGGCACACTTGGCAATCAGACAACACCGATTCTGGGTTCTGAGGGTGCTACAAAATGTATGCTTGGGTCGTTGTTCGTTATAGATAATGATGGAACTTTGGAGATACAAGAAGGTTCTTTTGCTTTTAATCCGTGGTTAATGAGCACAGCGCGGGAAACACGTGAAGTTACGACAGCAAAGACCAAAGGCGGTTTTATTACAGCCGTTTCTGGCACAGTAGTTGACATGGGTGCGCTTGAAGTTGTTGCAGAAGGTATTAACTATGGGGAAACCGGTTCTGGTAAGTATAGCCCAGATATTATAACATTCCCGGAAGGCACATATGAAGACTTCCCGTATTTGTTCCCAGATTACATAACAACACAGGCGCGGTTTGAATCGATTGATACTACACATATTTACAACATGACGACAGAAACATGGGACGAACTTGACTCTACTTATTATGATAAGTTCATGGTACAAGTTCCTTGTGTTGCGCCTACGGGCCAAAGGATGATGATTCCTGCTATGTCTGAAGAAAGCGATGGTGTTTATTCACAGTTGTTTGATTCACAGGCTGCTGCTGAAGCGGCTATCTTCGGTTTGCAATACACTTCGACTTCAAGTGACACTACGCGTGCACGTGCGATATATGCTGGCCAATCTATAATTGTTCGTGTAGGGGCGACAGATTTGACTTATGGCGAGGATTTTAAGACTGTTGGTATTATACCACAGCAGTTAAGTGGGTACACGGCTTCTGCTGGCCAATCTGGTGGGTCTGTTGGTAATTTTGTTCCTATGCGTGAAATTGAATTATCTGGCACCGCTGTAACATTAATCAACCAATGTTCAAATGTTATTGTAGGTTCTGCTGATGCACCAGTTGTGGTGACAATGCCTAGCCCGAATATTGGGTTTGCGAATCAGTTAATGGTTAAATATATTGCAGTTGATGATGATAACCAAACACAGTTGCAGGGAATAACCTTCCCTAATACGGTTCGTTGGTGGACAACTGTTCCGCAATTTGTACAGGGGTGTGCATACGTGATTGTGTTTGATTACATACAAGGTTATTGGTATGGGAGTTACCAGGCGTATCAACAAATGAATTAACGGAGGTGCTGTATGTTTTTAATCAGCAGGACTTTTTCCAGGCAACACCCGTTCCCTTTACTTGGGGTGCGGCCTGCTATTGCTTCGATGGATCCTAGTGTTGTCCCAGCGACAATGGTTCAAACTTTGTTTAAAGAATGCCCAGCGGGTAGTACCAACAGGTTAGACTACGCCTTAGCAGATGGGGAGCAAGGTTGGTACAAAATAACCACTTCAGCAGAACCATGGCAACAAGGGGTTTCGGCACAAACTGGCGGTGTTGGTGGGGCTAAAGAGTACATAACATATTTATGCCCTGGCACAGAATTCACGATGTGGAATTCCTATAAAGGCGGTGCAAACACCCTTGATACTAATGGAACCGCTTGTTGGGGTGGTACAGGTACATATACGTCTGGTATCAAACAAGGGGGTGCCGGCGCTGGTTCTGGGTGGGGCAGTTCATCGACAACTGGTTCTACATCAATATCTGGTGGTGCAGGTTTTGTTGCGTACCTTGCAAGGAACCAAGAACCCACATATAGTGCTGGTACGCCGATTGAAATAAAGACCATGCAAGGGTATTCAAACAACCCTAGTTTAGTATATTTGCAAACAGACGGTAACCCTATAACGCTAACAAGAACACCCGCTAGCGATAGTGACAATGGTTACGCTTGGACTGGTTTTATACCAGATCCTGCTTCAAGCACAGGCGGAACGCTTGCTGTAACTGGTTTTACGCCGAAACATATTGCAAGTGTAGGAATGCAAATAGTTGTGTACTTAACAAGTGACCAGGTAAATCCAATTCAAACAACTACTGTTGATGAAGTCACGAAGACCACATATTTTATGCAAGAAACGAACCCTAATAATATTTTGCAAGGGTATCCTGTTATGTCTACCACATGCGTAGAAGTTGGCAAGGCTGGTGCTGTAACAACTGCGTTTGGTGTAAAGTGTTTTGTTTTCAATGGTGCAACATATTATTACGATGAAGATGCACAAGCATCGTATTCACAACAAGTGTATTATGCGTGGCGCGTACCAATTCATCCTTTAACTGGCGTAACACCAGGAGACATGACTAGGATTTTATATACTAACTCATCTGTGACGGGTACTTTTGGGGCTAATGGTGTTTTCGCTTATGAATTAGTTAGGGGGAAAATGTGTGTTTGTGGAAAAGTTAATATTTCCACTGGGTACGCACAGGAAAGAGTTCCAGAACTTGATAAAACAGGTGCACGGGTTGTTTTGGCTGTTACAGGGGCTAATCCTAGCATATGGCGCAAACAAAATTATACACACACAATGACTGGTTGTTATTTTAGACTTCTCGCTGGTGGTGGCGGCAACATGTCCAATTACACTGCGAATGCTATGCGCGGGGGTTGCGCATTGGGCACACCATTAAAGGGCACTGGCGAGTTTTTTCAAAACCAAGACACTTGGGTTTGCAAAGAAGGCCCTGGCGGTGCCTTTGGTGCAACTCATGCCCAGTCTGGTGCTTGGTGTGTAGTAGATGGAAACGATACTGTCGCGTTACACGGGGAAGGCGGCGGAAGTGCTACAGTTGGGAGCAGTACTACCAAAATATATAAGTTAACGGATTCGACAGATGTTACGAAATATGCACAAAAGATATATTTCCCACCATCTGATCAACAATACACTGTTGCATTTACATTAAACGGTGTTGCTGTTCCCGACACATGGGTTATTAAAGCATCACATAGAACGACAGAAATGTTCTTCCAAGATATAAAGCAAGGGGATATCTTGGTAATGGAAATGCGCGGTGATAACGGTTCTATTACTATTAACACATACACAATTTCGACAGAAACGATTGCATTTGGTTTATGGCCAGATTCAGCGCCATGGAAGGTTCGTGAGTACACAAGCACAACAGACAGACAACTTGGTTTTGTGCCTGGTTATACCTATGGTGCCGCTTTGATTTCTGGTGGTGGCGCCGGTGGTGGTTCTAATGGCGTTATAAACATAAATTATTACGGTGGTGCCGGCGGTTGCTCAGACTTAAGAAAAATAATATTTACCGCCCCGGAGCATTGTGTTGGGCGTATCCATGTTGGCAAGGGAGGTGTTAAGAGTACTAATGCTGGTGCCGGTGGCGCTTCTTCTGGTGGCGGAGCGTCAAGACCTGGTTGCGCTGGGGGAGCGGCTGGGGAACCGACGATTATAGCATTTGACAAGGATGTTAATGTTGTTTCAATGAAAGTTAGACTATATTCTTGGACAAATGGTTCAACAGTTATGTACACACGCAATTCATTGCCAGATAGTGTTGGTAAATTGACTAAATTCTGTGATGAGAATGGTGTGTTGAATGGGAAGACTGGGTACAAGAGCAGCACAATTCCAAACCCGCAAGAACTTACATGTCAGCAAGACGGGTTAGTTTACACTAATGTTTATTATTCTGGTAACCCGAATATTGACACAACTATTTCTGGCTTAGTTCCCTGCATCTTTAATGATGCTACTGGTGGCGGCGGTGGTTCTGGCGGCACATATCAAGGCCAGAGAAACGGTGTTGGTGCCGGTGGAGGCGGCGGTGGTGCATGGTACCGCGTCGACCTTGAGAACAAAAGTTATTATTTGGTTGCTGGTGGCGATGGTGGTGCTGGTGGCGCAGCAGCAGTAGGTTCGCCTGGTGCCGGGGCATACAATGGTATTGACGGTTATGGAATAACTGCATACGCTGGGGAACCGAGTCATGCGCGCGCAGGTGGCGCTGGTGGTTATGGTTATGGTGCCGGCGGTGGCGGCGGTGGTGGTGGCCGCAATGAATCTGGGTCGTATTGTGGTGCCGGCGGTGGTGGTGCGCCGGGTGCTGCTGGTGCACGCTTTGGTTCTACTAACGCTGGGACTAATTTAGATTTTCATGAACCGTTATTTAAGACAGATGATGAAGGACGGCCACTGAAATACGGTATCGGTGGTTATGGTTTTAAAGGGACTACCGAACCAGACGCGTACTATAATGGTACAGACGGTTATGCGTTTATTTATAGGTTTGAAAATGTAACAGACACAACCGATTGTGGTAGTGTAGAAGATTCTTCTGACGAGACGATAGATTGTGGGCGTTTAACAGATGCGCTTATAACAGAAACAATAGATTGTGACTTAATATAAGGAGTAAATTATGGCAAAACAATTACAAGTTCGCAGGGGCACTACAATGGCTAACAACCTGTTTACTGGTGCCGAAGGCGAAATAACTATGGATACAGTGACAAAGGGGCTTCACGTTCATGATGGTAGCCTGCGCGGCGGGTACAAAGTTCCGACATTAGTTGCTGTACAATACCCTTCGGCAACCAATAACTATACTTGGTATCGTAAATATAGTGATGGCTGGGTTGAACAGGGCGGAATAACTACCACAACAGGCAGTGTCACATTACCAGTAGAAATGGCCGATACGAATTACACAGTGACCGCAGGGTTCTATTATTCAGCAGCAAGCACATGGAATGCAGGCTCAATACGGCCAAGCACAACAACTACATTAGGTGTAAATCTGAACAACGCAAATAGTCTGACATGGGAAGTCAAAGGTATGGCAGCGTAATGAGTTGCCTTGAGGCGATTTAACGGTTAAAATAAAGATAGAATTTGAGGAGTTTAAAATGGCATATATTGGAAAGATTAAAGTAACCGATACATGGACAAGCGTAGAAAGCATGGTAACTTCGCAGATTGGTAGTTTTACATTTGGTAATTCTACTTATCAATTACAGAGCGAAGGCCCTGTTGGTGTTCGTTTGGCAAACGCTAGTGCTGCTCCTACAGATGCAGACGATGGCGAACGGATTAACAATACGCAAGTTGCATTCTATACCAAGGATAGCGGCACATTGTATGCACGCACCGAGGAAGGAACGAACTTTGTTTGGTTGAAGATAAGTGAATTATCATAATAGGGGGTGCGCATGAAACGCGGAACCGCTGCTAAAGTGATACTTGGTAAGGACACCCTTATGGATGTTCCTGCTGGTATTGTGTTTGGCACAGATGTTATTCTTGGTGGTAAAGCCGGGCTCATAAATGATTTTAATGGCCTAGTTTTGTCTAACAATGTTCTTCTTGGAAAAAAGATTTCGCATAGCACGATTATTAGCGTTATTGTCCGAGGACAATCGCCACTTATCTTGCCCGATGCTATTGCCGATTCCCTTTCGTATGTCAAAGCATTTGGTGGAACAGAACAGCGTGATATTCCCGATAATTACTTGCAACGGCAGTTTATCTATATGATGGACGGGTCGTATATCAAGGTGGAAGATTTGCTAATAAGTGCTGGCTATCGTGTTGAGTTTGAGTTCCAAACACTTACATTGGCTTCGCCTTTGCGTAATTTTATTGGTGGTCGTGCAAACGGAGTATCAGCAGGTGGCGGTTTCCGTTTGTCTAAATTAGCAGCAGGCGGCACTACTCTAAACAGAGTTGTTTTATACGGTTTTGAATCAGGCACAGAATACTATGACCCAACAGTACAATTTCAACCTGCTACAAGATATAAATACACATACAATAACGGTGTTTGCACATTGGAATCTGGCGGAAGTGTAATCAGCACACGGACATTTACTGTCACTGATGATACAAGCACAAAATGGGGTATAAATAGTTATGTAAGTGGCAACGATTATTGGCAAACCGATACAAGCGGTATTTATGTGTATTCTGTCAAAATTTGGAACGACCAAGGCGATTTGGTAATGGACTTGGTGCCAGCGGTGCAGAAAGGGCAAACGATGGTTGTTGGGTTCTATGACAGAGTCACAGGCGGTTTTCGCACACCGTCAGCAGGCATATTTGCGGCAGGGCCAGAGGCAGCACCAACACCAGATAAACCAATGGATATTGTGAGTAATAATGGGGTGTTGAAAGTAAGACATCAAAGCGGTTTGCCATTGGGTTATACTTTGTTAGAGTATATTGAAAGCACAGGAACACAATATATCGATACGGGAATTACGGATATTACTGATAGCGAATTTATACTTGATGCAAAATTATCTGAGATATATGGGGGCAGTTTTTCTACAATGCTTGGCGCCTCTGTTTCCAGCGTTTCCATGTACAAAATTCCGATTGGCGTAACAAGTACCTTACGGTTTTACACACAAGTTGGAGCGGGGGGCGCTGGTTACACCTATGCCACTAGCGCAGATACTTCTAGACACACTTTCAAGATAACAACAGGTGCAACTGCTGGCGGCGTGCTATCTGTTGACAATAACGACGTTTCATTCTCTTATAGTCTTCAAGGTGATACAACTTTATCACTTTATTTGTTTGCTCGTAACAATTCCGGCTCTGCAAACAACTTTATTTCTATGGCTTGTTATGGACTTGTGGTTAAAAAGAGTGGCGCGTTGGTTCGCAACCTCGTTCCTTGCAAACGCAACAGCGACAATGTCTTAGGTATGTATGATACCGTAAGCGGAACATTCTTTACAAACGCAGGCACAGGCGATTTTGTAGCAGGCAACCAAGTAAACGACCTTGAAGGTTACACAGACGGCACGGTGGAAACGATAAATGTCCACGGAAAGAATTTGTTTGACCAATCAACTGCAACAAGATACAGAACATCGTGGTCAAACAGTGGCGATGGTGCTTGGCAGGCGGTGTCCAGTTCTTCGGAAGCGGTGACTTACGGAAGTTATGTTAAACCAAACACGACTTACACCCTGTCCAAAAAAGGCGGTAGTCGTTTGACTATTACAGGTTATAGAACAAAAACCGAACCATCATCGTCAGCAATACCAGCAGATTATCAGATACAAGTAAATACAACTGAAATCGTTGACGGTAGTTATACATTTACAACACCTACTGATTGCACTTGGATTTTATTCGGTTTAAGACAGAATAATTCAACACCAACATTTCCGTATGATGTTCAATTAGAGCAAGGCGCAACCGCCACAGCCTATGTCCCGTATTATGACGGTGGCACAGCGACAGCGGAAATGCTGTTAAAAGTTGGCGACTATCAAGATGTCCAAAGCATTATTGACGGTGCTGTCACGAGAAATGTCGGGGTAAAGGTGCTGGATGGAACGGAAAATTGGACTTGGAACGCATCAAGCGGGTGGCGGGCAAGATTAAATATACAAACAGTAGAAACAGCCACAAGTTCTATGCCTGCTTTACTATGTAATATGTTTACCGCTTCCAGTTGGTCTGGTGTAAGTGCTACTGCGCCAAACATAAGTATCAACTCTACTGGAACGACAATCAACTTTACAGTTGGTTGGGATGCCAACATAACAAGTTTGGCTGCGTGGCAACAATGGCTAGCAAGCCAATACACCGCAGGAACACCTGTAATCGTAATATACCCACTTGCGACACCGACAACGGAATCTGTCACAGGGCAGACATTGCAAGTGACGGACGGCGACAATGTGCTGGAAATCACGCAGGCGAGTTTGAACAACTTGGAGTTAGAGGCACAGTATAACACACAAGTTCAGTTGACGGTGCAAGAAGTAGAAAGCGCAAATCTTGATAACGATGTTACAGTGACAATTATATAAGGAGATTAAAATGGAACCGGAAGAAGTATTAAAACAGGAAGTTGACACAGAACTTGATACCGATACTGAACAAGTTACTGAACAAGTTAGTGAGCAACCTGTAGGAAAAGAACCAGAGGTTTTAAATATTACGACCCGTGGCAAGTGGGTTCTTTTGGAGAGTTTGTTGGCGCAACCTATGGAAATAGGGAAGAGTTATAAGGTAAAAATTGCTGGACACTGTCAATTCATGGTGTCTGAAAACGAACCGACAACTGGTATGGTCACGAACGAAATAACTTATACTAAAGATGAAACAAACAAACTTTGGGTAAAAACAGGGCTATAACATGTGGAAACTTGGCGTAACATTATTAAGTTGGGTATTGAAGAGAATGCAGTACAAATCAAGATTGGAGGGCAAGATAGACTTAATACTACAAACTCTCGACAAACACGAGAGGAGATTGTTACGCCTAGAAATCATGGAAGCCATAGAAAGAAACGATAGGACTGTTGTTCATCAATTATATGATGAATACAAGGCGTTAGGTGGGAATTCTTACATACAGGAAATGTATAAAGATTATTGTAAAAATCCAAAAAAAAGGAGTAAAAAATGACTTGGATAGTTGATAACTGGGAGACTATTTTCGCAATTTGGGGCATGATTGTTACATTCTGCACCATGATTGTGAAACTTACACCGACCCAAAAAGACGATACATTCTTGGCGAAAGTTGTTAAATGGGCAGATGTATTTTCGATTGTCTTCACGAAAGAAGATGCGAAAGTTATTGCTGATGCAATGAAAAAGAAGAAATAAGAGTTCGGGGTGGCCGTATTCTTATATTCTTCTGTCTGACGGTCTTCATAAGCGGTAACCCAGCCGTTCCCCCAAACTGGGCAAAGTCGCAACCTTTAACCTTGGGTTTTTTCTCGTGTTGCCGGTCACGAGCGCATACCGGCTAAGGTGTTACGATGAACGAGACATTTATTTGTTATTTGAGTAATTTAGAAGCGCCCATAAAGGCATTAACCAAAGACCACTATGTTCCATATTCTTTAGCCCCCTTGTGGGTTCGTGACAACCCGGATAATATTCACTACGCACATAGGGTAATAAACTTTATTAAGGCAGATAACATGCCATGTGATTGGGTTGATAAGAGAATTAACCTGGCTTACCGGGCCTTAATGCGTTGGAATCTTAAGAAGGCAGACGCCAAGTTTGTGCAGGCGGCTATTGACCAATGGGAAGCATATGCAACAGATCCATGCAAGGATTGTTTATTAAAAGGGCAATGCAGATGAAGCGCTTTACAATTCTGTTAATTTTAACATTTTTGTTAAATGGCTGTACTACTAAGCCAGTGAGTGAAACTGTGGCTGACGTGGCAAAAGAAACGATTTCCGGCATATATAATACATTACCCAAGGAATGCCAGACAAAAGAAGTCAAAGAAGCGCATGTTAACGCGCAGAAGCAGGTTGATAATGTTGTGCGATCCTGTAACTTGGAGAAAAGTAATCTTGAGGCGAAGCTCCGTTACAAAAATCTATTAGTTCTTGGTCTATCTGGATTGGTTTGTATCCTCCTCGTGCTATTACTGCGGCGTACCCTTTCTCGGATAAGTTTGCCCACATTGGGGAACCTGCTGGGTCGTAATAGCCAGAATAACGAAAATCAATAAGGTGTTTAACTAAATGGGGGTGAGGGCAAAGAAAGTTTGCCTTCAACCCCAGTTTGTTTATTCTAACCAAAAGTTGCTTTATTGCTTCGTCTTCAACGCCTGGTTTTGGGCGAAGCGAATTGAATCTAACACCAACCGGCATAGCATTCCATACTACTGTATGCTCAAAATAATTAGATGTAAAGCCAATTAGTTTTCCTGTTGGCAAATCTAATTTTACAAACGGTTGGTATATATTCATGTTAATGTGCCAAGTATTTTGCTCGTTTGTTTTGTTTGCGAAACATTTTGATAATATCGATCAGTTCTTCTTGTGTGCGGGTTTCTGCCATACGCAAGATTTGTGCTAATACTGAATCAAAAATATCACGCAATTCCCTTTCACGCGAATATACTAAATCCCACATTTTCATTCTACAACTCCGAAAAGAATAGGGCAAGTTCTTCGCTACGGCGCCTTATAAGACCATTTAGAACTTTGCCGTTTGCTTTTATCCAGTCCCAGTTATTATAAACCTTTCCCCAGTCTTTTTCTTGAATTCCCTTAAAGCAATTAGACCGGAAGAAACCAGGCCCTACATTGTACACAATCGATTCTATTGCGGCAATCTGGCATGGCTTCAAACGAAGACCAGTTAACTTTGGGCGGACGTTCTTGTTAAGGTAATCGACCAACAACGCTTCTGCTTTCGCTTTAGTTATTGTGTCGCCCTTTTTAACGGGGGTTCCGTCTGGCTTTACTGTCGAACCGAAGCCATACGTCCACACGCCTGCTGGGCATTTGTATGCTTGTGCACGGAAACCTTCCCATTTTTCGATTAACGCTACGCCGTCCATATTTTACTCCTTATCAAAGGTTAACCAAACGCCAGCAGTTGTCTTTGCTGTTCTGCGGCCTTGGTACCAAAATTCTGTTATACCGAAGGCTTTTTCTAAATATTGGCCGATACTGTTGTGATATTTCATAGTTCTCTCCTTTATATTTTTTGTATGTAAGACATTTCTAGGTTATACGGGTAAGCGAGTATAAATCGCTCGGTTTGTACAGTGGTACATGCACGGCCAACATATTGGTCGTATATTTCCCACCGGTTCCCAACAAGGTTAATATTTCCTTGTATTACAGATAACAAAACTAAAGTTTTTACCATAAGTCTACCTCCGTCATTTTTGAGTTGTACAGATTCCATTGTTCTACCGCTATCTTTGGTGTAGAACCAAGGAACTGGTATGGATCCCATTTGTGACAGCACGGGCATTGTGCATAATACAAATCTGCATACTGCACTATTTTCGGCTTATGCTTACACGGGATCGATTTCATTGCCGGTCTGGAACCGGGCTTTTTCCCGTTGGCCACGAGTTTTTCGTCCCGTGCCTTTGTTTTTTCTGGGTCTGGAACACGAATAATACCTTTGCAAGGTACCGCGTCTTCCAGTAACTTTGTGTAATCGCTCATAATAACAGTCCTTTCATTCTTTCATATTGTTGCTTATAATACTCTTCCTTTGTAAGGCCGCGGGCTATAAGCATACCCTTAAAGTCTTTGTTAGACTGTTTTACAAGCCATTCTCTATGTTGCTCCGATATTGGTTCTGTTAACTTACCTTCGTGAATCTTTTGGTGGCACTCCCAGCATAACGGGATTAGGTTAAGTATTTCAAAGCGCATATGCAAGTTTGCGCGTCCTATTATATGGTGTATATGGTCTGCAGGTCTAACACGCCACCGTGAAAGACACGCCATACAACACCTGCCGTGCCTTAACTGTGGGTACAGTTTATCGCACTTATCGAACATTTTTTGTTCTGGCGTTGTCGCCTCTCTCCTGTAATTCATTTCCTTTTTTCCTTTCTTTCTTGGTGCCGTCTAGTGGAGCCTGTTTTATGAAAGGAAGGAAAGGAGGCTCCTGGGGAGAATGTAGGAGGGATTTTTCTAGACGGCACCAAACTTTACCTAAACCATTGATTTTACGATCAAAACGGAATCTCATCTCCTTCATAATCGTAACTTGGTGTCTCTGCTGGTGCATCGATCACTTGTTTAGGGTTAACCGCAACAATGCTACGAATAGTGAAGCGTGGGAATATACGGCCATCGTCTGATTTCCACGAACTAACTGAGATATCCATAGCATATTCTTCCCCACCAAGCAGTTGCAGTTTCATGTCTGGGCTTTCCAGGCGTGCTTGCAACCAAGTTGGGTATTTGCCCTTCGTGTACATTGTCACTTCTGTGAATTCAAAAGTGTCGCCGTTACGCGTTGGTATTTTTTTATCTTCTATATGGTCAATAACAAAACTGTGGTGTAAACTAATCATTATTTTTTTCCTCCGGGAATTTTATATATTCAAGTTCTTTGTTTTGCTCGCGCGTTTCAAAGTTCTCTACATCTAATTCCATTGTAAAGAATTCAACCACATTTTGGAAGGCATTTTTTACAATATTGTAAGTTTCAGTCGAATAGTCTTTATCTGTTCGCATCATGTGCAAATAACCATTCATGGCGCCAAACACAAATGTTGCACCAGTCTTTGTGGTTATTTCGTTCGGTGGTGTAACCTGTGTTTGCGCTGTGTTAAACTGTCTTACGAATTCTCTAATGTTTTCGTCTGTTATCATAATCTTTCCTCTATAATCTTTATACATTCTGTTAATGCGTTTTTAATTTTTTCTATATATTCTTCGTCACGGAATATGCGCTTCACGCGGATGCCAACGCGTGGGTGATAGTAAATGAAATCGCACCATTGGCGTTGCGTAACGAACAAGTTAAATTGCACTTGGGTCTTGTATTGCGGTGATATATAATAATCATCCGCATACTTACCTTCTGTGTATTGCAACATGTTCTTTGCAACCAGGCATTTAATTTCAATTATTCCATCATCCCCAACCAGGCCGTCTGGGGAACAGACGACCCAGCCGGGGAAATATTCCATGTCTTCTACAAGACCAACCTGCTGTACTTCGACTTCGTTAACAACTTGGTAAACTCTTCTTGCCTCGTGTTCTAAGGTTTTGCCCCTTTCGGTGTAGAACCCAAGGAACTCTTCGGCATCAGAGTCTTGGTAACGTCTTTCGGCTAGGATTTCCCATAATTTTTCGTCCTTGGTTTTGGAGTCACCGAGGAAAACGTGAAAAGTCGAGCCAGAGAACATCCCAAGTTTTGCGGCATACCACTCCGGTGTCTGTTGTTCGATATCGAAATCGTAATGCGGTTGTTTAGGCATCTTTTTCCTCCAAAGGGGCTTTAGCCATTTTCCGTTTCTTGGCATCTATAGCGGCTTTGGCCATTGCTTCAGTTACTTCATCAAGGCTTTTGACCTTAAAGAATTCACACAACTGTGGAATATTAACGCCCAATTGCACCAACTCTTCGCGTTGTGCTTCTGTCATTGGCGTTGGGGCTTCTTTAGTTGCGGCTTCAACGTCTTCGCCTGCGTACACTTTCAAACCATAACCGTGTCTTGCACAAGCCTTGGTTAACGAACGCTGAATAGAAGTATTAACATCGAACGAAGTCACTGCGTTTAACGGTATAGATTTGTTTCTATAATCCAACACAGGCAAGTATTCAATATGTTCAACGCCTTCTACTGTAACGCCAGTTTTAACCCAGCAGAAACGCCCATCTGTGAAGTAATTGCAACCTTCTGGGGTTTCATACACCTTGTATGTGGCATCTGGGTGCAGTTTTTTTATTCCTGCCCAAGCGTAAGCCCAAGACACATAGTTTAGGCCGTTTTTCTTTTCGACATACTGTGAGACATCTTGTTCATACAATTCTTCAAAATAGTTTACTTTTACTTCTGCCATTTTTTACTCCTTTAATAATCATTAGCGGGCACATTATACCAAAACCAGTATAGCACATCCAACCAACTATCCATTGTTTTCCCCTAATATTTTCTTTAACAGAAGGTCTTTTGCTTCTTGCGAAGAAAGGCGTGGGTTTTCAGCACGGACAATTGTCGGGTTGCCGTTCAGTAAAACAACTTGCCATATGCGCTGGTCGCGCAAATCGCCGTATGCTTTAGGATCTTTTCCGGTAAAATAGCCTTCTTTTGCGTGCATTTCCACATCTGGGTTGGCCAACTGTGGTGGAATATCACCATAACGGGTTAAAGAAGTAACAATCTTTGTACCCAAACTTATGCGTTTAGCATGGTAAAGAATGTTTCTTATGTTCTTTTTTACCAACTTTTCTTTGCTATCCAGCGGCAAATACGGTGTTTTTCCAAGGAATTTACACTTTTGCTGGCCATCAAAAATAAGTTCGTTGTGTTCATTTTTTGCTTTAATTGTCACAATATAACTAAAGTTATCTAACATTTTGTATTGTGCTGAAACAATAACCTGTTTATTCATTATTGCCCCCTTTTGTTAATTGTTTAAACAACAATTCTGTGGCTTCATCATATGTAAGCAATGGCGCATCGTGTTTGCAAATAGTCCAAACACCGCTAACCTGTGTTACTTCATAAACACAATCAGACAAATCGACCTTTGGTGCCTTTTTAATGGCAAAGGTATTCATATCTGTGCGGTCTTCATCCCACAACACGGTTAAGCCGGTTGCAGAAGGGATACGCGGATCGCGTTTGTTATCCATATACATTCTAGAACGAATGCCTGCTTTTACTTTTGAGTCGATCTGATCAATTGTTAAGCATTTGCTACCATCGCAGGTTATGCTTAGTTTGTAAGTATTATCTGGTTGCCCAGAAACGCCATGCATATTGGCTGTAACTTGGTAACGCCCAGGCAAATACTCACGCAAGTGATATATAAGTTTCATTTTTTGTTCCTTTGGGTTAGAATAAACGCAATAACGGCAACTCACGGTTAGCAAACAATTTTTCTATTGTTGCTTTTCTACCATCAGCGCCAGCCATTACGCAGTTTTTTGTATATGCGTCAATGAGTGGAAACTCATCGGGCATAGTGTACTCGGAAATCAAAACGATTTCCTTTTGTTCTTTCAACCACTGGTAAAACTTACCGTGGTCGAACGAATCCATAAGATATTCGCCTGTGTTAATGTAGGGTGGGTCAGCATAAACCAATGCCCCTTCGGGTATTTCTAGGTCTTCATATGACCCATTAACAAAGGTTATGTCTGGCTTACAATGTGCATACATAAGCACAATGTCTTCCAAGTGTTTAACCCTTGAATTTGGTTCAGCCTCCCCACGCCAGTACTCTTCTATCTTGTTGGTTTCATTTTCCAACGAAGTAAGGTAGGTGTCACCTTTGGTGCCAAATGACCAGATATATTTTATGTAGGCGTCATAATCGCTATTTCCGTTCACACACGCCTTAAATTCATCCTTGGTTGGTGCTACCTGCTTAAACAGTTCCAGCCGTTCTGGGTGTATTTGAAGCGATTTATGAAGGTTTATGACACCGGGGTCTAAGTCGTTCATGATAACCTTGTATCCGCGGGTGGCCATATAGTAACCGAACGACCCGCCACCACAGAACGCATCAACGATGCAAGTTGGGTTTGGGATCGCCAGTTGTTTAATTGTAGCCTCTATATTTCCTAACAGGCTTGCTTTGTTACCCATATAAGGGATCCACGGTTCAAGTTGTATCATTCTCGCTACCTTTAGAGTTGTTATAGCACTTATTTTTCAGTTGTAAAGTTTTGTTTTTGTTCTTTTGGCAATTTCTCTCGTAGAACATACCTCTCGGCCGGTTCGCTCATCTGTTCAACAAGATACAGTCCGTTTTCGACGTCGTAAACACCATCAAGGTCAACAAAGAACACAGGTGCCATTGTATCGCAACCAATCGGTTGAACGCAATAACCTACTGGTTCATATATTTCGTGCTTTTCGGTGTACTCAACGCCTAGGCGCATTACCTTGCGCTTTTCAATATGGACTTTACACCCACGCTCAGAAATAACTCTAACGCGTGGGTATTTCTCAGATTTCGTAGAGTAAATTGCCCCTACATTAATCTTCATCTTTTTCCTCTTCTGGGACGTATTCACTGGTCATTGCTTTAACGGCCTCGACATACATTTGGCGTTCATCGATATATTCCAGTAATTCGTCTGCGCGTTTCTTTAATAAGGTTTGTTCATTTGGTTGCGTAACTTTAACATCTTCAATAAATTCGCGGAAGTTGACGAGAACTTCTTGAATACTCATAGCCGCGTGGTAAGAAGAACGCATTGAATTAGCCTTCAAGGCATCAAACTTCGCCTGTGCCTCGGATTCTTTAATCATTTTTACTTTCGTTTCTTTTACTTTCTTTTTCATTTTCTACTCCTTGTTTAGAATCTGTAAACAACACCTTTTTCGTTCGCTGTAAAGCGGCTTTCTTCGCCCAAATGGTAAACAATAATACCTGCTATAACAACAGCGCCCACGATAACCGCAGTGCGTGCCACATTATTATAGGCATCATTTTTGCCATGATGGTAACCCACATTATAACCATAGTTATAAGTTGGTCTTGGTGTTGTTGGTCTTGTCATTGCTGGAACCGCTTGTGCTGTTCCGATTGTTGTCGCCAATACAGCGGCAGTAAGTAATTTCTTCATTTTAATACCCCTTTGGTCTTGTTATATAAAAAAGTATTACACAAACACAAATTATTATGGCTAACGTCATTTCTTTCTCCTTGGTTGGAAGTATTTTACCCAACCAAAGCCCCAAAACAAGAAAAAGAAATCAATTTCCGTCAGCCCGTTTTGTCTGGTGTAGCACCAATCCAACCCGATCATAAACCGGGACCAGCAGTGCCAACCACTAAACAGCCATTTAGGCTTCGTCTTCGCCACGCTTTTCCTCCTTTAGTTCTACTTTATCCAGAATAATATCGGTAATTATATCGATAGTATTTTGAATTGTTTGACGCTCTGGTTCAGTAAGCCGAACCGTTGGTTGAATTCCTGTCTTGGCGGTAATATATTGGTTAATCATTGACCACATATCGTCATAGATTACATCACGCCAAACTTCTGCATTATATAAGACCATGTTGTTTCCTTTCTTCTTGAGCCATATACGTCCCGTAGCCGCCGCCAGCCCCGTTTGGGTATTCCCGATAATCACGGCTGTATAGGCGTGGCGCTATTGGTCTTAAGAAAGCCATATAGCAGGTTTCTGCGGCTGGGTATTTTGCCATAACCCTAACGAATTCTTGGTCGCCCAAGTCTCCCCATACCTTGGCTTCGTTTGCTTCTGTAGTCCACGCATACACAGGGTCTTCTGTGTTACCTTCGCGGAGCACGAATGGATACATAAAGTTGTTATCCGGGCAAGCCACGCGAAATGTTACACAAAGATACGCTTCATTATCTATGATACTTGTTGGCATCGTTATTTCCTTTTTTTGATCTTTTTGCTGGCGTCAGCAAAATGTTCTTTTGTTTCAGTGTTGTTATTCGTCACCGAATAAATGACTATCATCGTAATAATCTACGTCTTCATAACCAAGATTATCCATTTTGTTTTGGCACGCTAAATGTTTTCGGTATTTGCCTGTCTTTTTGTTGCTCAATGTCGCCGCACACGACTTGGAACAACATTTCGCCCAACCACGATTACGGTCTGCAACTCTTGCCATAAACTTTTCGCCACACACGGCACACTTACACTCAATCATTTTACCGCGAATCATTTCACATCCTTTTGATCCAGTGCTGTTGTTTCTTTAATTTCTTTTAATAAATATTCCGCATCAGAACTATTACAACCCCAAGTCATTTGGTCTAACCCCCTTATACAGGCATCAAGTTTCTTCTTTATGGTTATTAGTGTCAACCATAGTGATTCACTACCGCTTGCACCGTTGCCACCGTTTGCCCAACACCCGCAGTTATCGGTATAACAGGTGTAATAACCGTCAGAATCTTTATGTAATTTCTGCCCACAAAACGGACATTTTAATTCCGTCATTGTTAATCCTTTAACTTGGTTAGTTTAATATGGCGGTCATCGGTCAGTTCCATAGTTTTAATTGCTGTTCCGTCTGCGCCATTAAGGATTATTATATCGCCTGTTGCCGATAAATGGAACACTTTATCAAAGTAACCAACCTTGCTCAAGTCTGCCAAAGGTTCTTGTGCGACATAGTGCCACAATGTGAAACCATTTGCGCAAGCAATCACAGACAAGTTTTTATTTTGAAACGCCATCATCCACTCCTTCTTCTGTAAAGATTTTTGTCTTATACCCTTTTCTTTTTTTATAACCGTTGTTATCCCAGAAGGCATCACAACCATTATTGTATTTGAACGCACAGAACGACTGCCAGTAATCTGGTTCAGCCGTAAACCTGTGGCACTTAAACCGCAGTGGGCATTTATCGTCAATGCACATCGAAATGTCTGGCATTCTTAATCCTTTTCTTTAATCTTCTTAGATGCTCGTCTGTAATATTCCCGTTCAGATACCATTTGGATATAAACTCTTGAAACACATCTAACATCTGTTGCTTGCGTTTATTCTGTCCTAGTATATCCCAAAACTCTTTACACCCAACTAGGAATTCTGTTGGTTCGCACTCTGGGTTAGAACACTGGTATAGTTCAACAATAAACCCGTCAGAGTTTAATTGTGCACCACAGTGTAGTTCTCTGTTACAGTATGGGCATTTCATTAATCGTCCTTTATGTGTTTGTATAAGCCACCTTTCTTTTCCCAAACCCTGTGGCGGTTGATAGCCATCTTCTTTGCGACAGCCTGTTCCACATCGCGCTCTAAGATAGAACACTCTTCAACCCAATCGTAAACATCTTTCAAATACCATATGGCAGTGAAGGCATCGAACCGTGTCATACCGCAGGCAACAATAAACATGTCTGCTAGTTCAGTAACATCCTTGTATTTTGAATCAATAAATTCCTTTTGTTCTTCATCATACTTATCGATTTGCCCATCAAGGGTAGCATCAGGGAATGTTTCTTGGTGCCACTTGGCGATATCGTAAATAGTTTCTGGTTCGTATATCTTATTTCTTTTCATGTTTCAAATCTCCTTTTGGTATTACGAATTTCTCTGCCCCTTCCTGCTTTGCGTTCGCCATACGCGCCCAGTATGCTTTTGCCATTAAATTATCCTTGAACTGCAACACATACTGGCAGTTAGAATCCCGCATATGAAACACTAACATATCGTTATTTACGCCTATCATATCTGCTAGGTCATAATTAAAGCCCCACGAAACATCCTCGCCTATTATCCACATGCTACACCTCGCAGTGGTTAGTAGCGGAAACAAACTCAAATGTCCCTTTCGCTATTATTCTGTCGTTTTGTTTAATTCTGTTTGTTACGACATAACTATCGCCTTCTTTGTGAACACAAAAGATCGTAAATGTGACACCTTTCTTGGAGCATAATTGGCGCACATAAGTTATCAAAGCAGTCTTTGTTACCAAAACCATATGGCGTGTCTCTGGGAACTGCATATGAATTGTTATCAGCGCGTGGCGGTCTAATTGGTCGCAAATATAACCACCCGAATACATGCCGTAATCATTTTTCTCTTTCATCTTTTGTCTCCCCACAGTTAGATGCGTATTCGGCATACACAAGGTTATAAATCTCAGCGCACAGCCATTGTGGTAATTGTATCGTGGTATGCGCTGGCATATAGTTGCCTTTCTTATTGTATGGCTCAAGGTTAACCTCGACAGTGCCGAGCAACCGTTTGCCGTCAATATTAAAAACTTTAATTGCTCCCAGCCTTTCTTCCTTCTTCATAATTTGCCCCTTCGTAGGTATTCTCTTATTTGTGTTGTGTATGTTTCATACCAACCAAGTTTCCTATTACAATTTGAACACAAAAGTCCCCTAAACTTAGATGTTGTATGGTCGTGGTCACAGCATAACTTAGATATACTCTTTTTATTATGAGTTGCTCTTTCTGCTTTACCGCAGATTTCACAAACAAAATGTGTTTTTCGGTATTCTTCTAAGTCTTTATTTGTTATGTCTAATTCTTGACCGTTTTTCGCTTTAACCTTTCGCATCAATCTGTTACAACGCACCTTGTTTAATGCCCTCTCGCGTGCTTTTTCAATAGCACCCCTAAAAGTAGGTTCTTTATATTTGTCGTGTAATGCCAATCCTATCTTCTTTTTTGTCTCCGTTGAGACAACCCTAGAGTTTGCGCATCGCCTAGAACAAAAGGTTCTGTTAGTAGTATTATTAAACTCTTTTTTACATTTTGGACAACGACAAATCATTTTTTTCCTTTTTTATACTGGTGCAACGACCCGGTTACGCTCCGAGAACTTATCCTTGGCAAGGATATATTATACTATTTAACTACCGTTGCGGTAATCTTTGGCGGATTGCTCCGCCGAGCGGTTGGGAACTAACACCAACCTATCTGGTATTCTCCTAGGCGAAGGGCTGAAGCCCTGCAGAGCCATCATAGGACGGAATACCCGAATCTTTGGCGCGGGCGGTAATGACTATACGCAGAGTGTCATAAGGATTTTATATGCACCGCCCGCAAAAACTATTATACATACACCCACTTGAACCCTTTATGTGTCTTCCTGTGCCCCTTACAGCACTGACATACATGTTGTGGGTCAAAACCACAAGCGGCAGTATCTTTTATAGCATCAAACTTTTTAACAATACCGCCTTTATCGTTTATACACGCAACGCATCTTCTGTTTTTTATTGAAGATTCAGCCACAAGTTTTTTTGTTAACAATACTCTTTCTTGTTTTGTCTTTTTAGCCCAATATTCTTTTGCGTGTTCCCTGCTATGCGAAGATCTTGTTGTAATAGCAAGATTTTCTGGTCGGTTATCGTGTTTATCCCCGTTTATATGGTGCACACATTCGTTATACTCAAGTTTTCTTCCGACCTTTTGTTCCGCAATTTTTCTATGTAGCCTTTGCCCTGTCTTTGTGTGTGGGACAAAAAGATAATCCGCTTTCATAACTAATCCTTTAGTTGGTTGTCCAGGCAAGAGTCGAACTTGCGTCTACAACTTATCAGATTGTCGGTCTAAACCGTTGACCTACTGGACATCTGGCTGACCCGGCTGGCTCCGCCCCAGCAACCTATCGGTTAACGGCCGATCGTTCTGCTCATTGAACTACGGGTCAGTGATAGGGCAGTCAGAAACAAACGCCGTTAGGTTGCGTAGACACGCTCAATGTTCCATATAGCCCCATCCAAAACTTGGTGCGAGATATTTTTCTCTGCTCTAACTGTCTTCCAGTCGAACAGGTATCTCGCATTTGGCAGGGAGCGTTCTGAAACGAGAGAGAATGAAGAAAACAACGCCCCCTATAAAAGTCGGTTGTGGAAACTTTTTACTTGCGTCCACAACCTTGTGCGTATTGGAATAGATCAACATACGCACTATTCGCAAGAAAAGGAGTCGCCTATCTATTCCTAGGCGATGGAATGTTTGCATCCAAATCATTCCACCAAACATGCTCAAAATGTCAAATTAGACAAACATTTTGGACAATATCGTTACAAACCCCTGTAACGAACTCGTTTATTCCCATCCACATTGTTTGTTGCAGATAGAAATACAATTGTGTGGGTTGTGAATAATCTTAATAACGGCTTCTTCGATATCCCGTATGTCGCTATCGCAACGCGCATCACAGCCCCTGTTCGCTATAAACCTACCAGTAAAGAACCCGATAAGCAATAGCAAAAGTGAAAAAACAGTCATTTTTACTTTTTTTCTTGTCGACATAACATCTCCTTATAGTTGTAGCACACCCAGTTTGTAAGCCAGCGCACATTCCTCCCAAAAGGTAATCCCTTTGAACGGTGCAAACCTATCTGGGTATTGTTCTTTTGCAAGTTTAACAGCATCTTCCCAAAACCATCGTTTTACGACAAGTGTTGGGACGCCGTTCTTGTCAATTATGGCGGCTGAGTCGCCAGTAGGCAACTTTTCAACGGTATTAAAATACTCAAACCCGTAAGCACCCGCTATTCCCTGTATGTGTGCAGTCTTGCAAACGGTATAAAAACAATCCTGTATTTGTCTAATACCTGTTGCAGGTTTCGCTGGTGGCAGTTCCTCGGCAGGCTGTCTTTGAACAGGTTTCTTTCTGCCACGCAACCACGAATTCAATTCAATAAGTCGTGGCTGTTTGGTCTGCGAACGGTTTGCGTAATACCAAGCGATAGCAGACTCGATTTCCGTCCAGGTAAAATCGCCAAGCATCCTCACAACCTTGTCTATGTATTTTAACATTGTCTTTTTTGTATCCTCTGAAAGGTTATACAGTTCACATATCTTGTTGATATATCTCACTGCGTTGTCCATCGTTTTAGTCTCCTTACCTTTCTTTCGTTTCTTTCGTTTTTCTTTCTTTATATATTTCTTTCTTTTATCTTTCTAGACTTTCTTTGGATCTGGTCTCTTAATGGTCTAGGAGTAAATTTATTTATTTATCCCTAAATAAATAAATAAATAAATTTACGGACACTCTGTAGACGCGTGCGCGCGCGTGAGCGCATTACCACGAAATGCGCTCTTCGTATTTGTCTTTTTCCATTTTTTGGACTCTACGAACAAGGTCTGTATCTGTTGTAAAGTCGATGTAATTGGCTATATCGAATCCGGGCAGAAGACCTCTTCTTAAAGAAGCCTTTATGTTTTCTGTCATCAGAGAATGGTTGCAAGTTGTTGTTGGTTCTTGTGGCTCACCAAGTTCATTTGGTTCGACAGTATCTTCGTCTACGCAAACAGGAACAATAACGGCATTAAAGTTTGCTCTAGTGTGTTCGTCACGAATCCAAGTTCTTATAACACTAAGATCACCCGAAGAAATTGAATCAAAGCCGTTGTAGCGAGCCGCGTTGTTGATACTATCTGTCGGTTTAAGGTTAGTTGTCCAAAAAACTATCTTTTTATCGATTCTTTTCTGTATAAATACCATATGCATAGCATCCTCCGTTTGTTAAATAGCGATTACACGCATTTATTTGCCCATACAACGCGATTTATCGTGTTGGTGGTGTAGTTATACCGCCCGATGTATTTTCGCTTGTGTCCGTTGAATTATGAACCAAGCCGTATTTCCCATCTTTCATAATTCCGTCTTCTGTTATCAGATAAGGCAGAATCTTTCCTTCAAACTCTTTATGTTTTGCTAAAAACTGTCCGAATCTTTTGAAGATTTCTACAACCTCGTCAAGTTTTATTGCCTCGACTGGAACTGGCAATATTTTAAGTCCTTCTTTTATGCACGCTTTGTCGAAGAATTGAATTAAATCTTCGTCTTCTAAATCAAAATCGTAGAAACTATACCACACAAGTTTGTTTTCGATAAAGTTTTCATCGTAGTTTTTTATGTTGTATGTTTCTATTTCCATTTGTCGCATAGCACAAGAAGGGCTCGTTAAATACCTGTAGTGCCTATCAAGTGTATCGATAGCAAAGCAAATCCTAAGCATTTTGCGCCCCCAGTGTTTTATTTATGAACTTTACATCATTTTTGATGCTTTCAAATTCTTTTTTTATAAACCTGCTAATTCTCATCCGTTCTTTTTTATCCAAATGCGTATAACCGTCTGAGCGAACATCAATCTTAAAATCATCTATTCGACATTTTAAGAATTTTAGTCCTGTGTTTATACAGTTTAGCATCATATTGCGCATCGTTAAAAATGTATAAGACGATCTTGGTTGGTCGGCAATATCAACTGGCACATAGAACGGCGATCCGTATCCTTTTGTTATATGCAAATCCCGTTCGCAACGGCAAGTTTGGTCAATATACCAACGCTTTTTATCTAGTGTTTCCAAATATATATTACATCTAAACATTTTAGTCTCCTTTATTATGTGGTAGCACCGTTAAAGGTTTTTAATGACAGGAAATCGATGCTACCGCAAAATAAAGTCCCCTGTGGGGGACTTATTTTTAGTCTTCCAGAACTGACTCTGGGTTTTCAGCCAACGCTTTAAGTTGGTCTTGTAAAGCCTTAATTTCGGCTTTGCGTTCAGTCGTGTTTGCCGTTTTAATAAGCTCAGCAATCTGTTGAGATTCTTTCGCTTCAGCCAAACGCTCCGCAATACACGCTCTGATGCGTTTCGTCTTTTCCAAGACTTTCTTCGACACAGTATATGCCTTAAAGTCAATACGGTTCAATGCTACGGAAACATCTTCCAACTTTACACCAGCATTTTCGCTCGGCAAGTATTCATAAGTTTCCATCACTGCCTTGACCTTAAAATAAGCCAATTTACCGTGCGCCCACACAGCGAACACGTCGTCTTTTTTAACGTCTTCAACCGTTGTCGTGTAGAAGCGTTGTTCTGCACAATCTGGTGTTTTGACAGTGTGATTGACCAAGATGCCTTTCATTACTTTCATACTTTACTCCTTTTTTTGTTTAGTATGTGACTTGTCTCATCAGTGCGCAGGTTGTCATCCTACACATATACCCGATAGGAGACTATTTTATCGGGTATTTCGACTTACACAGCCAAAATCAATGCTTTGCGTTCTGGATACAGGTCGTCAAGCAAATCTGTCACATAACCTTCAAGGTATATTAAGAACGCAGATTTGTCCGCGTTGTATGAAGGTGCGCGTTCCAATAACATTTTGTCCAATGTATCTTCGTTTATGGTTTTACCAGCACGCACCAATCTACGGCACACATCCAACAAACAATACAGCGCAGAAATCTCTTGTTCGTTTTCAGACCGTTCTAAAATCGAATCAAAATCCGCTCTGTAATATTCACGCAAACATTTACACATATATTGTGTATATGTCCCCAACACTTTGTTGATGGGTCGTTTCATTTCTTTTGGCATATCCTTGAAAGAATCCAACGGTTGGTATTTCTTATCAAGTGTCCAAAAGCCCCTGCGGTTCTCAACAAAAGCCCCACTTAAATACGCACAGAACACAGGACTCTTTGATGCGGTATATACAAAGCATCCGCGTTCGTTATCGTATTCTGCGTATGCGTGTGTATAACCTTTTGTCCCGAACTGTTTGTTTGCTTTTATTACACTATCCCTGTTACAAGAAAGGCAATCATAATCGTCATCATAGTGGCTACTGTAATAAGTATTTCCTCTCCAATACCCACCAGAATACGCACTTGAAGTCGTCTTTGGTGCGACATAAGGGAACGCAGAACTGTTTGAGAACCACGCGCCATCGCGTTCTTGTCCGTATTCACGATTCAAGATATGTATTTCGCCTGTCTTGTTATCCATTAACGCAAACTTGCTCGTTCCTAATGCCAATTCCAACAATAATGAATTGTCTTTAATCCATTTCATTGAACGGTCTTTCAAGAACCACAAACCAAACGTCTCTGAATCTGTTTTACCTTCAATCGGCTTAATAGAACTAATAGTTCCATTATGGGCGAACGTCACATGAGACATCGCAAACGGGTGCGTATTCTCAGGGTTCACTTCGCCAACTGATTTTATCCTAAAATGCGCTATGAACGCAGTATCTTTTTGGTTTATTTCGTCAAGTTTCGCCAAAAAGGTATCTTTATCCATAAATCCTTTTTGCATCATCACTTCGCCGTTGTCTTCTTTCCAGACAACACCACCGCCTTGAGAATTGTGCGCCCACGCGTTCTCAAAGTATTCTCGTTTTAACGGGTCGACACCCTTTGGTTTAGCAATAATAACACACATAGTTTAGTCTCCTTTATTTTATTTTTGTTGTTATTAGGTTATACTCGCTGTCGTCTATAAACCCTTTGTCGTGCTGTGTTTTTGCACAGGTTTTAATCAACAGCAGGCTTTCTTTTGATAGTTTGTCGTAATTAGACTCACCATCAGCGAACAGATTGAACACTTCTTTGCAGAACTTCATCTGTTTCAGAATCAGTGTCGCATCTGTCGAACTGTTGAATATACGAAACTCACAAGTTCCGTGGCTATTAAATGAAATCGCCGCGTGGTGTGCATCGCATTCTGTAGTTAAACTCGCATAACGATTGAACTTTTCCATATCATTACGCAGTGACACTGATTTCATAATCGCATTCCAAACACCTTTACGGCACGCAGTATTTATTGTCTTTGTGACGCTGTAAATATCTGCATCTGGTCGCGAAATATGAATATGTATTCCCGCCGAATCCCCTGCGTGTCCGTTGCCTTTTTCAATAACAGAACACACATCTTTAAGGCTCGACAAGTATTTCCACCACGAATACGAACCGCAATCCCAAGACAATTCATTTTGCCCTATAACTGAACTGTCATACCCGTAGTGTAATTGCCCTTTGTGCGCATCTTCCAGTTCTTTCCAGCCTGTAAAATCGCCTTCAAATTCCATTTCTAGCCCGATCAACACAGTATTTTTCGCATCCATATCTGTCGTATGCTTTGCGACAGCACCCGAATATCCGTAATGTCTGTGTCCATAGAACTTTTCGCTCAAACGGTATGTGTTAAAACATTGCTCGCATACTTTTTTCGCACAATTTGGCACATCTTTTCGATTTGTAAGCACCTTTTCTACCCTATCCCTGCGCGCAATCGCAGTGAAATCCCTGTGGCAGAACGCACAAGTCCATTTGATTTTCACGAACGACTTGTTTGGCAACGCAGTAACAATCACATTATAACGCTCAGCAATTTCTTCGTTGGTTGGCGTCAGAATTGGTGGTGCTTTTTTAGTCACTGTTTTGCCTTTTAATCCTGCACGCGCAATCCACGAAATATCAGCATCTTCTTCATAATGAAATGTATTCCCTTTGCCTTTACATCCATAAAATGTCGAATACTGAAATCGTGCGTTATCGAATACGCAGTTATTGAATTCCACCGCTTTGAAATCACAAATGTATGTCTCTGCACCAAATGTAATTCCATCAATAATCGCATAATTCAATGTGTGTTTGTTCGCATCTTCTACAGATTCTTCCCTGTTATCAATGACATATTTCAATATCTCGAAACCTGTCACGAAGGTATCTGGAACAGCGATTTCTTTATCACCGTTTGAAAACCGTATTCTTACAGTCATTTTAGTCTCCTTTATGCTGCCAACAGAGCTCTGAACTTTTCTGGGTCTTCGCCCCATTGGTGTGGGTTCTCTTTACTATTCAACATATACAAATAGTCGCGTTTTGCTTGTGTCCCCATCGCTTTGAAAATCTTCGCCATAGTTGGATGCGTATCTTTTGTGAGATAATTTACCAACCAACGCGAAAATCTTACACGCGCCATAAACATCCGTGGGTTTAATGTCGCATTCCACGCACGAATTTCCAAAGTTCCAAATGTCCCCCCTTGGTCGTGATATATATTCCCACCAACACCGTAGGAAACATCACCACGAACTTCTCCGTTTAATACTTTCTTTCGTGGGCGACAGTTAATCGGATACAAAATCTTTTGCATCAACTCAAGGTTGCTCTTGAATGTGTTAATCGCAATTTTAACCTTTGGGTGTGAGACGTGGACGTGCATCCCTGCTGAACCACCTTTTGTCTCACAACCGTTTTTTCTTGCTATACGCAAAATATCACGCACAGTAGCAAGTTTCCAATCGGTTAGTTTCGGGTGGTTAAATCGTATTTCTGTTCCCCTACCATACACAGAACCATCGCAACCAACATCTTGAATCGGCTTTTTAGCCCCTATATAGTCGTTTAACAATTCGGTCATAGGTTGTTTTGTATCCCCTTCGAGCTCCAATTCAACGCCCATTTGAATTTCAGTTGCGCCGTAGCCGTCCCCTGTTTTGAATTTTTCAAGTCGTTTAAGTGCCATTTTTATGTCTTTTTCGTCTGGCAAACTTCTTTCAAATGGTCGTCTTTGGTTGTTCATCCATTCAAGGTATTCGCCGTATCCGAAAATACCCCAGTGCGAATTTAATCCTAATCCACGCAGGGTGTTATTCAATGGATTTATGACCGTATAACCATCTAAGATTTGCTCAGATTCAATAGTGTATGCTACGAATCTTGGGTTTCCAACCGATGGGTTTCTCACCCACAAAGTGTTATTTTCTTTATCGTAAACAGTTTCATCAACATCAGTTAAATCACTGTATTTTTTTATAGTTTTCTTAATCATTGTTTGGCTCCATAAGTTTTCCTTTTTTAATTGCGTAGTAGTATTCTACGTCATCGGTATCCCAGTCGGGCATTAGTTCGCTACCGTGGCAATCTATAATCCACTCGATACCTTCGTTAATCATTTTGCGGTATAACTTCTGTCTGTAATCTATTGCACTGGGTTCATCAAAGAATACAGCCATAGGTTCGTCAGAAAGTTCATCGCTACCGCCTTCGTTGTAGATTTTAACCACCATCCACAACTGAAGATTTTTAGTCATTACAAGTGCTGGCATAGTTTATCCTTTGGTAATGTCGACAATCGCGTGGCGTATCGCCGCTTTTTCAAAAGATAATAAATGCCACAGGGTATCAATTTCAGTCTTGTTTCCGCCCGTAAGGTATTTAATCATTTGTTTTATGTTTGTCTGCATTTTAGTCTCCTTTTGTTTAGCAGTGTTAATCGAGTTTTCCGTATCTTTTCATTATCTCGTAAATGTATTCTTCCCT
>JAZRET010000066.1:0-7094 GCA_045660945.1 Congzhengia sp. | reverse complement strand
ATGTCGTGGATGAAAACCAATATGAAGCTTTTGGCGGAAGAGACAGATGCAACCATTGCCGACCTTATGACGGATGGCTGCAATATGGGAGTGAAATCTTTAAACAAGTATTTAAATAAATACGAGGCAGCAGATGAGTTTTCAAAAGATATCACAAAAAGGCTCATCAATTTAGAAGAAAAACTTGCGGTGGACATTAGAGAATATCTTTAAAGAAAGCGCGGAGAAAAATTCTCCGCGCTTTTTTGATATAAAAGGAAACACTTTTTCTTGCAATTTTTGACAAAATATGATAAAATATAGATTGTGTAATTTTTGCTTTTTAGGCATTTTTTACGCTTGTTCTTGCTAGAATAGAATAAATAGATATTCGGAGGAAAAACCGTGAAAAAAAGATTTGGAGACCGAAACGATGCCTACCGCATTCGCGATATTGACGGAATGCATTTTTACATGGCATATTTAATGAAAAACAGAACAGATGCCGAGGTTTATATCAACGAAAAAATTGATGTTACCGAGCTTTTGGAGTACATAAAAAAGAAAAATGAAACCGGAGAGAGAAAGGTAACGTTTTTTCACTGTATGATTGCTGCAGTTGCAAGAACGGTGAAAATGCGCCCGCTTTTAAATCGATATATTTCCGGAAAACGCTACTATATGCGCCATGAGATTTCCATGGGCTTTGCAGTGAAAAAGCAGTTTGAAGACCATGCAGAAGAAACGCTGATGATTTATAAGCCAAAAGACGATGAAAATCTCTGTGCAATCACAGACCGTTTAGCGCCCAAGGTCAAAGAGGCGAAGAAGGAAAAAGACAACGGGCAAAGTGTTGACGATATTTTAAACATCGTCAAAAAACTCCCCAAGCCGATTATGACGCTCTTTATGGCGTTTTTAAACTTTGCGGACACACATGGTCTGATGCCGAAAGCCTTTTCGAGCGTAGATCCGAACTATTGCTCTGTGATGCTTTCAAATCTAGGCAGTATTAAGTGTGATGCTGTTTATCACCACTTAAATAACTTCGGCACAAACTCCATTATGATTACCATCGGTGAAATTCACAAAGAACTCGTTCCCGATGAAAACGGCACGCCTGTTGTGCGAGATATAGTGAATTTAGGTGTGACGCTTGATGAAAGAATTGCGGACGGATTTTATTTCGCGCGTTCTTTAAAACTTATTAAGCATATGTTTAAACATCCGGAGCTTTTAGATAAAACCTTAGGGGAGGAAATTGATTTTGAATTCTGATGCAAAATGGTTCAAGTATTATGGTAAAACACCGAAGACCTTGGACTATCCCGATATTTCACTTTATGATATGGTGAAAAACACGCGTGATCAGTATGGAGACTATATCGCCTATGATTTTATGGGTAACTCCGCTTCCTACAATGTGTTTTTAGAACAAATTGAACTTTGCGCAAAGGCGCTTTTGGCGCACGGCGTAAAGGAAGGCGATGCCGTTACGGTTTGTCTTCCGAATGTTCCGCAGGCGATTATTATGTTTTATGCCATCAATCGTATTGGCGCAGTAGCAAGTATGGTGCATCCGCTTTCTGCAGAACAGGAAATTGCATTTTATTTAAATGAATGCAAAAGCCGTATTGCAATTACGCTTACAAGATTTTATCATAAATTTGAGGCAATTAAAGAAAAAACCGATGTAGAAACGGTGATTTGTGCGACGATCGGCGAAGCGCTTCCGAAAGTAAAAGGCTTTTTCTATCAGTTTATCGGCGGTGAGCCGAAAGTAAAAAATGATGGCGTTGCCATTTCGTGGAAAAACTTTTTAGCGAAAGGCAAAACGTACAGAGAAGAAATTACATATGAAGGAAAAGGCGAAGATGCCGCGGCTGTTTTATTTAGTGGTGGTACCACGGGAACATCAAAAGGTATTCTTCTTACAAACTTAAACTTTAACGCGCTCGCGATGCAGACCGGTGCGGCAGGACAGTGTTTATTCCCGGGCGGTGTAATGCTTTCTATCATGCCCGTGTTCCACGGATTCGGACTCGGTGTCGGCATTCACACAATGCTCGCTTTTGGTGCAAAATGTGTCTTGATTCCGCAGATTAATATTCAAGAATTTGCAAAACTTTTTAAAAAGTACCGCCCGAATTATATGGCAGGCGTTCCGACACTCTTTGAGGCGATGATGCGAAATGAGGATATGAAAAACGCTGACCTTTCTTGTCTTAAGGGACTCTTTAGTGGTGGGGATTCGCTCTCTATCGAACTGAAGAAAAAGGTGGACACCTTTATCAAAGAACGCGGCGCAACCATTCAGGTGCGTGAGGGATACGGTACTACAGAATGCGTAACGGCAAGTTGTTTGACACCTGCTGAATATTACCGTGAGGGCAGTATCGGTATTCCGTTCCCGGATACGTTTTATAAAATCGTTGTTCCGGAAACGTTAGACGAAGCGCCGACGGGTGAAATGGGCGAAATCTGTATTGCAGGGCCCACGCTTATGAAAGAATACATCAATCACCCCGAAGAAACTGCGGAGACGCTAAAAGAACACGCGGATGGGAAAACGTATTTACATACAGGCGATTTGGGCTATATGGATGAAGATGGATTTGTGTATTTCGTGCAGCGTTTAAAACGTATGATTATCACGAGTGGTTATAACGTATATCCGTCCCAGATTGAAAACGTGATTGACTCGCACGAAGCAGTATTAATGAGTACGGTTATTGGTGTGAGAGACAACTATAAAATGCAGAGAGTCAAGGCTTTTGTTGTGCTTCGTCCGGGTTATGAAGAAAACGAAGAACTTTTAAATTCCATCAAAGCGCTCTGCGAAAAACATATCGCAAAATATGCGCTTCCGAAAGAATATGAGTTCCGTGATAGCCTCCCCAAAACATTGGTCGGCAAAATCGCATATAGGGAACTTGAAAAAGAGGAAGAGGCAAAGCAGCAGGCAACGGCGTAAAAGGGACATTTTGTCACAGTCCTCATAAACTCAAAAAGCGTGTCGATTGTTCGACACGCTTTTAGGAAAGATATCACTATCGTTTTACTTATATATTGCTTTATCAATAGCCAACTTTTTCTATTGCATACTGAATTTGTTCGTAGGTATATCCCTCGTATTCCAGTTGGTCCATTAAGCCGCTTTTAGAAAAGGACATAAGATCCAAGTAGCTTTGGGCATCTTCATAGCACTCTTCATTCCAATTAACTTCTACATTGTCAACCGCAAAAATAATGTCATCTTCCGCATAACCTTCATACTCAAGTTGATCAATCAAGCCTTCTCTGGAAAAGGCCATGTGTTTTAAATAACTTTCTGCTTCACGAAGTGCGTTTTTCTGGCCTATCGTAAGTGAAAATTCCTCTTCTTGAATACTGATATCACATACTGTGCACTTCTGAACCTTAACACCATCAGACGTTGCTGTGGGCTTGGTTTCAATTTCCCATTCTCCTGGTGTATGTGCTATGCAATCTATTTCTTCGGTTATTTTTTCCCCACATTGACTGCAAATTGTTTCTTTAATACCTTCCTTTGCGCAGGTTGGCTCCAATGTTATTTCCCATTCTTCGGGTGTATGTTTCAAGGCCTTGCCCTTTTCGTCTCCGCATTCAGTACATGTTTTAGGCTGCTCACAAGTGGCTTCAGAAAACGTGTGCGTATGTGTACATCCGGTTAAAGTTGTTAAAGATATCAGTAATAAAAACCAAGACAATTTTTTCATTTTCAAAACCCTTTCTATGATTTATGGCTAAAGTGTACCATATCTTGACTAAAATGTCAATATTTGTCTTTTTATATAGTGTGAGTTTCGTTTACATTAAGATTTTACAGTTTATGCGACTATATATGAATGCCGCATTAAAACCGATACGGCATTTTTGAACGCTCCAAATATTCAAAATTCTTGGGTATAGAAAAAAGAAGATAGTCTTATTTTATCAAATTTTCAATTTCGCTTTCTCCCAAAACGGTGATGCCGTTCTTTATTAGGAGTTCTGCGGTTTTTCCGTTTCCGTCTATGAGTGTTTTTGAAAACGAGCCGTCATAGATTTTTCCTTTTCCGCAGGACGGACTACGTTCCTTTAAAATTGCAAGGGTGATGTTATGTTCTTTTGCAAGTTTTAATGTTTCTAACGCGCCGCGCGTATATTCTTTCGTCACGTCTGCGCCCGCTTTATTTATCACGCGTTCACCTTTGATTTCTGCGGGCGGTCTTGGTGTGGGAAGTCCGCCTAGGTTTTCCGGACAAACGGGGATGAGTTCGTATTTCGTTTTTAGCGCTTCTATACGTTCATATGGTTTTCCTTTCCCGTCATAACGGCAGGGAGTGCCCAATAAACAAGCGCTAATTAAAATCTTTTCCATAGAAGTTCTCCGCATTAGAATTATTCATAAGACCGCGCTTTTACGGCGCGTTCCATATTGCGTTTTGCGTCGCGTTCTGCGATGGAATCGCGCTTGTCATACGCTTTTTTACCGCGGGCAAGTCCAAGTTCGATTTTTACTTTACTGCCGGAAAAATAAACCTGCAACGGAATTAAAGAATAGCCCTTTTCCTTGGTTTTTCCGATTAAGCGCATAATCTCTTTTTTGTGAAGGAGCAGCCTTCTTTCGCGCAGAGGGTCGCGGTTAAAGATGTTGCCTTGTTCATACGGGCTTATGTGCATCCCGATTAAAATGGCTTCTCCGGTTTTCAAGGAAACATAACTATCCTTTAAATTCACGGCACCCGCGCGGACGGATTTTACTTCTGTCCCGAAAAGCTCGATGCCTGCTTCGATTTTTTCGTCGATAAAATAATCATGATATGCTTTTTTGTTATTCGAAATCAGTTTCTTTGGCCTTGTGTCCATAAAAATGAATATACTCCTTACAGAAATATGCCGCCCCGGTGGTGCGGCATCGTTTTTTTGATTAGTCTACTTCGATTAAGCCGTAATCACCTTTCATTCTGCGATAAACGACACTCGTTACGTTTGTTTCGGAATTGGTGAAAATAAAGAAATTATGGCCGATTAAATCCATCTGAAGGACTGCTTCTTCGGGAGACATCGGTTTGTTTTCAAATTTCTTCACTCTTACGATTTTGATTTCATCGCTGATTACATCTTCGGGAACTTCAATGTTGTCAAAAATCACGTTTTCAACATATTCGCGTTTCATTCTCTTTTCGAGTCTTGTTTTGTTCTTGCGAAGTTGACGTTCCAAGATGTCCACCGCGTTGTCAATCGAAGTGTACATATCTGCTGTGGTTTCCTCAACACGCAACAGTAAGCCGCCGGAATGAATGGTTGCTTCAACGACCTGATCTTCTTTCTGAACGCTTAAAGTTACAAAAACTGCGGTTTCCTTGTAGAAGTACTTGTCGAGTTTCGCAAAACGCTCTTCAACGCGCGCCTTTAGGCCTTCGGTCAGTTCGATCTGTTTTCCTGTCATTGTAATTTTCATTACGATCCACTCCTTTTATTTGATTTTCGTGTGCCTTTTGCGGCAAATACACAAATTTTGTCGAATTTTTTGTGCAATTCGAACAATAGATGTGTATAAATAGTGAACATCTATACTAAATATTCCCTATACTTACTTCTATTATATCATATTTTCAGGAAAATTCAATCATTTTTTTTGAGATTCATAAATATTTCATTTTTTGTATTCATATAGATGAATTAGTTTTTGGTTTCGGGGGGATTTTCTTTGATAAAACGACTGATTTCGATTTGTTTTTGCGTGCTGATGTTGGTGCCTTTTTGCATGGTTAAGGCAGAGGCGGTGTCGGCACAGTTTGCGTGCGTAATGGAGGCGCAAACAGGGCAGGTGCTATATGAAAAGAATGCGTACAGTACGCATTCTATGGCGAGCACAACGAAAATTATGACGGCGCTTATTGCGCTTGAGCAGGGGAATTTAACAGACACGGTTACGGTGGGAGAAAACGCCGCAGGAACGGAAGGAACGAGCCTTTATCTAAAGGTGGGAGACAAAATTTCGCTTTTAGACCTTCTATATGGATTAATCTTACAATCGGGAAACGATGCGGCAATCGCAATTGCGGAGCACATCGGCGGAAGTGTAGAGAAATTTGCGTCTTTAATGACCGAAAAAGCAAAAGCGCTTGGTGCGGAAAATACCGCTTTTAAAAACCCGAATGGGCTTGATGAAGAAGGGCATTACACCACGGCGTATGATTTGGCACTCATCACGCGGGCGGCGCTAAGAAATGAGAAATTCGCCGAAATTTGTGCAACAAAATCCAAAACAATTCAAGATGGAAAACAAACGGTCGTCAACCACAATAAACTCCTTAATATGTATGATGGGTGTGTGGGAGTGAAAACGGGATATACCAAAAAAACGGGGCGATGCCTTGTTTCTTCTGCAGTTCGCGATGGAAAACAACTCATTTGTGTAACGCTCAATGCGCCGGATGACTGGAATGACCATACAGTGCTTTTAAACGAAGCATTTGATCGCCTCGTGCGGTTTCCGCTTTTGGCAGAGGGGATGACGGTAAATACCATTTCTGTTCAGAAAAGCAAAACGAGCAAACTTGAAGTTTTAGCAAGTCGCGATTTTTATCTGACAGAGCGGGCAGATACAAAATTTCAAAATGCAGATATGAAGTTGAAACTTCCGGATTTTGTAACGGCGCCGGTCAAAAAAGGCGAAATTTTAGGTGTGGCGGAAATTTATTATCAAGGCACGCTTTTAGATGTGGTGGATTTAATTGCAAAAGAAAACGTTGCCTATTACGAAGTCCCCAAGAAAGAACTCTTTCAAAGGTACTTTAAAAAAATGCTCTTTTGCGGTTGCAAGGCAGGCTGATTTTGTGTATAATAGACGTATAGAAAATGTTACGGAGGAAAAAGATGGCAAAGCCCGAGAGACTTCAAAAATATATGGCGCGTTGTGGTGCATGTTCCCGCCGTGCGGCAGAAGAGATGATTTTAGCCGGACGCGTGAAAGTGAACAAAACAGTGGTAACGGAACTCGGAACGCGTGTGGATTGCGATAACGATAAGGTGTTTTTAGACGGAAAACAACTTCTTCCCGAAAAAAAGCACTATTATGTAATGCTCAATAAACCAAAGGGCTA
>JAZRET010000065.1:0-1139 GCA_045660945.1 Congzhengia sp. | reverse complement strand
ATGCTGTATTTGACGGATTTTCAATGTTGCCCTTATCGGTTCGTTAAACAGGAAATCAATGCAATATTGATCGAATGTAATTGGGATAAGCAGTTTGTTGACACAACGGCGGCTAACTCACGGCATAAGATTTTAGATCACGCATCGTCAGATGTTTGCAAGGAATTTATCAAGGTAAACGCAACAAACAAACTTCGCAATGTTATCTTATGCCATTACTCAAATGCCGTTGATATCTTTGCAGAGGTTGAAGAGATAAAAAAACTTGTACCACAGGCAAATGTGGATTTTACAGAAAAAGGGAAGGAGATATTTATAAATGAAAATCAAGATTGAAAAAGGAAACCTGCTTGGTGCAGTACAGGTCGCAAGTCGCGGTATTCCGGCACATACAACGCAGCCGATTTTGGAATGTATCGTTGTTGACGCACAAGAAAACACGATTGCTATGCGGTCAACGGATATGGAAATCGCAATCTGTACTATCGCAGACGGCGATGTAATCGAAGATGGATCGGTCGCTCTGGACGCGAAAATCTTTCTCGAAATCGCAAAGAAAATGCCCGATGGAGAGATCACGATTGAGTGCGGTGAAGATTATCAGGCAAAGATCGTATCGGGAAAAACGAAATTCAAGATTGCCGGACGGGATGCAAGCGTATTCCCCAAAACCGCAGAAGCAGACGGGGCAGACGAAGTTATCATTTCGGAGTTTTCTTTGAAAGAACTTATCAGGACAACGCTTTTCTCGGTTGATTTCAATGCGGCGCAAAAGTCCATGACAGGCGAACTTCTGAAAGTAAACGGCGATAGGTTATCTGCAATTTCGCTTGACGGACATAGGATTTCTATTCGCAATATCGACCTTCGGAAAAGTTATGATCCTGTTTCTGCAATCGTTCCTGGGAAAACGCTTATGGAAATTCAGAAAGCACTTAGCGGCGATGCGGACAAGGATGTTTCGATCATCTTCGGAGAAAAGACAATCCTGTTTTCCTTCGGTTCAACAACACTTATCAGTAGAATCATTGACGGCGAATTTTTCGATGTGAAGCCTATCGTCAATATGCAACCACAAATGACGGTTACGGTCAATAAACAGGACTTTGCGGATTGTATCGACAAAGTCGGATCGTAGC
>JAZRET010000064.1:0-2451 GCA_045660945.1 Congzhengia sp. | reverse complement strand
AAATCTGGAATAAAATATTTTTTTGTTTCACCTATCATTTTAAATCCTTATTTTCCTGTTACAGTTAATGCAGCCAAACGGTTGAATTCTTCCGCAACCTTGCTATCGCCTTCCGCCAATTTTTTAATAATCTCGGGATCATTTTGCATCTGAGAAATCTTCAAAGCCGCCATTTCCTTGGTTTCAACATTACTGTTGTTATAACCCGTGACGGTGCGAGTGCTATCAGAATTTTGTGAAGCACGAAGCAACAAATCTGCTACTACTTTCGGACCAGCTTTTTCAACCATCGCATCAAACGCTTCATCAGAGATTCCGAGGTCTTTTCTTGTGTTTTGCACGATGGCGTAGTTTTTTTCAGTGTCTGCACCCCAGGCTTTTTTAAGTTCTTCTGCGCTGGCCTTGTTGCGCAATTCGAGTTCTTCTGCAGCTTTAGTTGCGGCATTCTCTTGGTATGTTTTTGTGTACTCATTTATCCAAGTCTCCAATTGTTTTGCCTGACTATTCGTAATGCCGGCCTTAAACAAGGTTTCACGAGCCGCCTTAGAAAAGTCAGAGTCGGTTAATTCGTAGCCATCCGCTGTTTCCGGACGACCAAGTTTGGCATACACTTCAGAATAATCTGGAGTTTCGCCGTCTCCTGCTTTTGGAATACGAACAAAATCATTCTTGTCCGCACCCGTATATTTTTCCAATTCACGATAACTTTTGATGATCGAATTTGCGTCGCCCCAACCCTTAGTCTGAATCAAACCAATGTTTTCGTCATCCAAATTCATCCCATCGTACCAGTTTGCATCTGCCATTTTATGCCTCTTTTGTTGTCGCGGCGACTAACTCGCCAGTTAAAAGTTCAGAACCACTTTGTATAGAAAAACCTTTTACAGGTTCTTCTTTTGCTAAAGCGTGTTCTTCCATAATTTTATCCGCCATAAGTTTTTTACCGTATTCAGCAAAGGCCGCTTGGACGTTTTCACCTCCACGGCTTACTCTTAATATATTATCAACATAGAGAGTGTCAAGCCAATTGCGTAAATCCGGCATTGGCGCCATTCTTAACCAAGTTCTTATTCTGTCGTTCATCATCATCACCTATTTCATCTTAGACAAACTTTTTCTGGAAGTCAAGTTATTGCGCAGGGGCGTTCGCAGCATTATTGGCTTCCATCAAATTCTTAACGCCGGAGCCAATATTATTTGCGTTCTCCATAAGCATCTGCATCTGCGCATTTTGTTGTTGCGCTTCAACAATTGCCTGCTTTTGTTCCGGAGTATTGAACAACGACTGCGGAATATTAAACGCTTGCGCCAAATACAGCTTGGTTTCATCCATATTAAATTCTGTTTCGAGTTGCTGAACAGCCGCAAGAGACGCCGCCATATTGGAAACCGCATTTGCGGAATCCAAACGCTGGCCACGCAACATTGGATTGTCTAAGACAATATCAAATGTTTCTCCTTTCGCTTCCTCAGGAAATTCAGGAAGTTCGTGCATTTCAGAATAGTACTGCAATTCCAATTCAATCATCGGCATCAGCAGTTCACGAGCAAACCTGTCTCCCATCGGGGCAATAATATTGGCACGTTCGTTGGCTTTCAGCATTGCATCTGTTGCCGAACGCGATTGTGTCTCTTGTAAAATGGAAAACATTTCGACAAATAACGCATCTTTTATGCGCTGGCGCCACCCATTGACCATATAATCCAATGTTGGCATATCACGTTGGTTCAAAACACCAACCTGCATATGGCCCTCAGAGTCAAATCCGCCATTGATAATGCTGGTTACATCCGGATAATTCTTCGGATTAACCAAATCATCGCCAGTAACAAGGTCAAAACGGCTCGCATGATGCGCCGCTTTTACCAAATCAAACGAAATAGCGTTCAAATTTTTTACAGACGGCATAACCGACATCATCGGAGAGAACCCATACGGGTCATTTGTGTTAGAAAACGTTGCCGCACGGCCAGCAATATACTTAGAACGCTTCTCCAAGGTCTTATCAATAATGGTTCTTTCGTTCATATCAATATAAACGGAATCAAATTTGCCAGATTCTGTCAAAGACGGTTCAACAACGTGCATCAAAACCACGTTTTTGTCTAACCATTGATACGGATTGTCTGACGGAGTGTCTTTTGCACACTTCGGAATATACTCTGGGAACATTTGCCGTAAACGACGATACGTCATTTCGACTTTACGATAGAAAGTATCAACAAAACCGCGTTCGTTTTGGTCAATAACGAATTCGGTAACCGGTAACGCACGATAACAAACCTGTTTGTGTGCCACATCCTTTGTCATTTCCAAAACATACCACCCGTAGACGGCATTATTCATATAAAGCGTGTTAATTGCGCAGATAAAATTCGATGCGGCCGAATAACGCTTGTTATAAATGAAGCGATTTTGGACATCCAACTGTTGGCCGTAACTTTCTTGAG
>JAZRET010000063.1:0-11704 GCA_045660945.1 Congzhengia sp. | reverse complement strand
ATCAGGCGATTCTCCCGCTTTGGGGTAAAATGTTAAACGTTGAAAAGGTGCGCGCAGATAAAGTTTACGGAAACGATAAGTTAACCCCCGTTATTCAGGCTTTAGGCACCGGCATTTCCACAGAGTTTAATCTTGAAAAATTAAGATATAACAAAGTTATTATCATGGCCGATGCCGACGTCGACGGCGCACACATCCAGACGCTTTTATTAACCTTCTTCTTCAGATTTATGACGCCGTTAATCGAAGCAGGTCATGTATATCTTGCAAAACCGCCGCTTTATAAATTAGCGCGCGGCAAAAAATCACAGGTTGCGTTCAGCGATGAAGAAAGAGACCGCATCAGCGAAGAGTTAAAAGACGGCGATGAAAATGCAAAAGTGGACATCAGCCGCTATAAAGGTCTTGGTGAAATGAACCCCGAAGAACTGTGGGAAACAACCATGGATCCCAAAAACAGAATTCTTTTAAAGGTTACATTAGAAGATGCAATCAGAGCGGATGAAACATTTAGAATCCTGATGGGTGACGATGTCGAACCAAGAAGATTGTTCATTGAAGAAAATGCACAATACGTTACAAATCTTGACGTATAACGGAGGCAGGAAAAATGGCTAAACATAAAAAATACGAAGATTCTCATTTCGAAGAATATTTCGATACCCAGACAATACTTGATGTAGACATAGAAAAAAGAATGAAAGAGGCCTTCATCGACTACGCTATGAGCGTTATTGTAAGCCGTGCGCTTCCTGACGTGCGCGACGGTTTAAAGCCCGTTCACAGAAGAATTCTTTATTCTATGTACGAAGAACACTTAACGGCAGACAAGCCGTTCTTTAAATCTGCTACCACCGTTGGTAATGTTATCGGTAGATACCATCCGCACGGCGACGCATCTGTTTACGATGCAATGGTTCGTCTTGCGCAGGACTTTTCTATGAGATACCCGCTTGTCGACGGTCACGGTAACTTCGGTTCTGTGGATGGTGATCCCCCGGCTGCTTACCGTTACACGGAAGCAAGAATGAGCAAAATCTCAAACTTAATGCTTGAAAACATCGACAAAAACACCGTTGATTTCGCGCCGAACTTCGACGAGAAAAGACGCGAACCTACCGTTCTTCCTTCAAGAATCCCCACGCTTTTAATCAACGGTAGTTCCGGTATCGCGGTAGGTATGGCAACAAACATCCCACCGCACAACTTAACAGAAGTGTTAAACGGTGTTATCGCACAGATTGATAATCCCGACATTACCACTGAAGAGTTGATGGAATACATTAAGGGTCCGGACTTCCCGACGAAAGCTACCATTATGGGCCTCGGCGGCATTAGAAATGCCTACACCACCGGTAAAGGCAAAATCATTCTCCGCGCAAAAACAGAGATCGAAGAACACAAAGACGGAACGTCTTCCATCATCATCACCGAACTTCCCTATCAGGTAAATAAAAAGGCACTCGTTGAAAGCATCGCAGACCTCGTAAAAACAAAACGCGTAGAAGGTTTATCCGACATCGCCGACCATTCATCAGACCGTGTCGGTATCCGCGTCGAAATTTCCTTAAAGCGTGATGCAAATCCGCAGGTTGTTTTAAACAAACTCTATAAATATTCAAGACTTCAGGATAGTTTCTCCATCAATATGCTTGCAATCAAAGACGGCAAGCCGAAAACGATGGGCCTGAAAGAAATTTTAGAAAACTTCATCAGTTTCCAGGAAGAAATTGTAACGCGTCGCACGCAGTTTGACCTCGAAAAAGCAGAAGCAAGAATGCACATTTTAGAAGGCCTTAGAATTGCGCTCGCAAACATCGACGAAATCGTTGAAGTTATCAGAACATCTTATGACGATGCGAAAGAACGCTTGATGGAACGCTTTAACCTCTCTGACATTCAGGCACAGAGCGTTTTAGATATGCGCCTTGCTCAGCTCCAGAGATTAAACGGTGAAAAAATCGAAAACGAGTATAACGAACTCAAAGAAAGCGTTGCAAACTACAAGCATCTCCTTTCCGATCGCAGTGCACTCATGAATCTCATCAAAGAAGAACTCATCGCAATCCGCGACAAATACGGTGACGAAAGACTTTCTGAAATTACCGCTCATGCAGATGAAATCGACATTGAAGATTTAATTGAAGAAGAAGACGTGGTAATCACCTTAACACACTTCGGCTATGTAAAACGCCTGCCCGTTGATACATATAAATCTCAGCGTCGCGGCGGACGCGGTATTATGGGTCTTACCACAAGAGAAGAAGATTTCGTGGAAAAACTCTTTGTCACCAGCACCCACGACCATATTTTATTCTTCTCCACTAAAGGAAAGATGTATCGCTTAAAGGCATACGAAATCCCGGAAGCAGGAAGAACCGCAAAGGGTACTGCAATCGTAAACCTCTTGCAACTTGATTCTGACGAAAAGATTACAGCCGCAATCACGCTCCGCGAATTCGAAGAAGGAAAATATCTCTTCTTCGGCACCAAGCACGGCGTTGTGAAAAAGACAAACCTTTTGGCTTATAACACCGCAAGAAAAGGCGGTCTTGCCGCAATCGTATTAGAAGAAGACGATGAACTCATCAACGTTCGTCTTTCTGACGGAACTGACGATATCATCTTGAGCACACACAATGGTATGTGTATCCGCTTTAATGAGAAAGATGTTCGTCCGATGGGCAGAGTATCTCACGGCGTTCGCGGTATTAAACTCACGGGCGACGATTATGTAATCGGTATGGATGCAGCAACAGAAGACGCATCGCTTCTCGTTGTAACCGAGGGCGGCTACGGTAAGAAGACCAAACTCACCGAATACAAAACGCAGACCCGTGGCGGTAAAGGTGTAACAAACTACCGTATTTCAGACGCTACCGGTAAAATCGCAGGTATTACTGTGGTTGAAGACAGCGATGATATTATGCTTATCACATCAGAAGGCGTTGTCATCCGTATGAAGACCGGCGAAATCAGCGAAATCGGAAGACTCACAAAAGGCGTTCGCTTAATGCGCCTTGCCGATGGCGTTTCCGTTGTTTCCATTGCAAAAACAGATGAAGACGATGAGGATAGCGAAACTACTTCTCCCGAAGAAACTGCAGAAAACGCAGAAGCGGAAGTAATAGAAGAAGTAACAACAGAAGAATAATAAAACTGAAAACCCCCTGCAAACAAAAGTTTGCAGGGGGTTTTTATTTGCTTTCGGGTGTGATATAAACAGTACTTTGATTCGTGTAAATCACCATCCCCGGTGCCGCACCGGAAGGCTTTTTTACGTATTTTACGAGCGTGTAGTCTACGGGAACATTTGAAGAGTTTTTCGCCTTTGAATATTTTGCAGCAAGGCGCGCCGCCTCTAAAATGGCAGCATCGGAAAAACTTTTTCCGTGCTCATAGCATAAAACAACATGCGAGCCATGAATGTCTTTTGTGTGAAACCAAAGGTCTGCATTTTTTGCGGTTTTGAGCGTTAACAAATCATTTTGACGATTATTTTTACCAACCAAAACGGTAAATCCGTCTGTCGTTTTAAATTCCATTGGCTTTGAAAGCGCTTTTTTCTTTTTGCTTCCATCTGTTCTTTTTAAATATCCTTGTTCAAACAGTTCTTCTCCGATTTCCGCTAAATCTTCTCCGGTTTCAGAAAGCGCCAAACTCTCCGCCACAGATTCTAAATACGAAAGTTCGGCTTTGGCCTTTTCGATTTGTTCTGTGAGCACTTTCTTCGCCGTTTTCGCCTTGGTATACTTTTTAAAATATTTTTGTGCGTTTTCAGGCGGTGTGAGCCGCGTATCAAGCGGAATGGTTATGGTGGGGCAAGAATCTTCATAGTAATCTTCCACCATCACGGCTTTTTCTCCTTGCGAAATGCGGTAGAGATTTGCGGTGATGAGTTCCCCGTATTTTTGAAATTTTTCCATATTTTTGGTGTCATCAAGTTCTGCCGTTTGAAGCGCGAGTTTTTTTGCGCAACGCTCGATGTTATTTGAAATCACTTTCACAAGGCGCGCACTTTTAAATGCGATGCGCTCTTTTTTGTCTTTTTCGCGATAGAAAGATTCCACCGCGATAGACATCGTTTCTGTTTTTATCGCCTCTGCCGCACCCCCATACTGCATAATGGGAATCGGACAAAATTCAAATGGTTTTCCCGTATCGTTTCTTACAAGGTAACACGGCGAAAAGTTCTTTTCTTTTGCAATTTTAAACACTTCATTTGCGCTTGTTGCAAATTCTAAAAGACCACTATAATCAAGTTCATTCAAATAAATATCTAATCGTCCAAACGCTCTGTAGGCAATCTCTCTCGAAATGAGTGGACTCACGCCACGGAAAAGTTGCATCATCACTTTGTCTGCCGGATCATTTCCCGTTTTTGCCTGAAGTTCCATTAAGATATCTCTCAAATCACACGCAAGCGGGTTTTTCTTCTCCTGTGGTGGCGGCGATTGATATGTCATACCGGGTAAAATCTGACGCACAGAACTTACAGAAAAATCAATATGCTTGATAGAATCAATAATTCTGCCGTTTTCTTCCGTCAGGATTAAATTCGAGTGTCTGCCCATGAGTTCTGCAATCAAATTTCTTTTGCAAATGTCACCGAGTTCATCGTATCCCTCAAAGGTGAGAACAATTATTCGTTCAAAATCAGGTTGCGTAACTGAAATCAGTTTTGCTCCTGATAGGTGTTTTCGGAGCAGCATACAAAACATCGGCGCCGTTTGGGGGCTTTGTTTTTTATCTTCCGTAAAGCACACGCGCGAAACTGCCGCATTTGCAGTAAGACGAAGTTTTTTCCCGCCACACGGTCCAAAAAACGATATTAAAAGCTCGTCGTGCTCTGTTTGTTGGATTTTATCCACTTTCGAGCCCACGAGCACTTTTTCAATTTCTGAGGTCAGCGCCGAAACGCTAAATCCGTCCATTGCCATTTGGTAAATTCACACCCTTTTGTGTTAAGGATTTTTTCCTATGATTTTCGTAATCACAGGTTTTGGTGCAAGTTTTTTGTCAAGTTTATGAATCAGGAAAAACGCGCCGAAAAACATCGCGCCACACACCAAAACCAAAAAAGGTACGCTATCCGTCATCATCTTCGTAATCACCGCACCGAAAATTGCAAAAAGCACCGGCACGATATAAAGAACGAATGATGCAAAGAGCACTTTATTGGTATCCGTTTCAATTTTTACGCGGTCTCCCTCGGTCGCACCAACGGGGTTTTCTACTCTCGCCGTAACACTCGACGGTGTGCAGCCTCCCTTACAGTGTGCACAGTTTTCTCCGCAGGCAGAAACGCGATTTACAGTGACATACGCAATATCCTTTTCTGTTTTTTTCACAACGCCGATTTGTTCCATTTTACTCTCCTATGTAGTTAGTCTGAAAGCGAATCCGCTATCTGAATGATTTTTTTAAGCCTGTGGTTTACGCCGGATTTACTAATCGGCGGTTTGAGCCATTCGCCGAGTTCAGTCAGCGTCGCCTCGGGATTTTCAAGCCGCAGGCGCGCGATGGTTTCTAAATTTTCCGGAAGCGAAGATAAGCCTTGCTTTTTCTGAATTTTTTTGATTGCCAAAAGCTGCTGTGCCGCGGCTTCCGCAGTTTTATTGATGTTCGCCGTATCGCAATTTACTTTTCTTGTGATGTTGTTGCACATATCTTTATAAATCTTCACGTTACAAAGTTCAAACATCGCATCCGTTGCGCCGATTGTTGCCAAAAGGTCGCAAATGGCATCGCTTTGTTTTAGATATACCACATATTCAGATTTACGCATCACGGTTTTTGGCTCAAAGCCGATGGCTTCGATGATATCCGCCAAATCATTACTTAAATCTCTGTAGTGCGTTTTAATTTCAAAATGATAGCCGTTTTCAGGAGTTTTTACATATCCGCCGCCTAAAAACGCACCCGCTAAAAACGCAGTCTTACAGCATTCTTCGTGCACCACGAAAGGATTTACGGAAAATTTCACGACTCCGTTTTCCTTGTAGCCGAGTTCTTTTAACAAAAGGTCTGCACCTTTCATGACCATGATATTATAAATTCTTCCTGCTTTTAAAACTTCTGCTTCTATTTTCAAAAGCTCAAAAAGAAGTTCTGTCACGCGCGTTGCGATTTTTTTGCTTTCCGTGCGCATACGAAAGGCTTCTTTTCCGTTTTCTAAAACAGTCGCACCGCAAAAGCCCGCAATGCCCGCGAGGTGCGCGCGCTTGCAACATTTTTGGTCATATTGAGTAGCACATAATTCTTTTTTTACATCAATTGTAAATGACATTTCTTCACTTCCCTAAAAGCGCAGTTTATTTTGCGTCATACCAACTTGCGCCTGTTTCGATATCCACTTTTAAAGGCACGAAAAGTTTTGTTGCGTTTTCCATTTCTTCGCGCACAATGGCGAGTACCTTATCAAGTTCATCCTTTTTTGCTTCTACAATGAGTTCATCCTGCACCTGCAAGATGAGTTTTGACTGAAGGTTTTCTTTTTTCAGCCGACTCCAAACCGCCACCATGGCGAGTTTAATGATGTCTGCCGCCGTTCCCTGAACGGGTGCATTCATTGCGGCGCGCTCTCCAAACGAACGCATCTGAAAGTTTGAAGACGAAAGTTCGGGAAGTTCTCTTCTTCTTCCGAACATCGTGATGGCATACCCTTCTTTTTTCGCGTTTTCCACCGCGTCGTGCATGAATTTTTCTACATTCGGGTAACTTCCCAAATACTCGTTCATATATGCTTTCGCTTCTTTTACGCTGATTCCTAAATCCTGCGAAAGCGAGTATTCTCCCATGCCGTAAACTAAGCCAAAGTTAATCGCTTTTGCCGCACTTCGCATTTCAGGTTTCACTTCTTCTTGCGGCACATTAAAAATTTTCGCCGCCGTGGATGCGTGAATATCAAAGCCGTTTTGAAAGCTTTGTATCATATTGGCATCTTCCGCTAAGTGCGCCAAAACGCGCAGTTCAATCTGTGAGTAGTCGGCGTCAACCAAAACGCTATCCTCTCCCGCAACAAACATTTTGCGCATTTCTCTTCCGAGCTGGGTTCTCACAGGAATATTCTGAAGATTGGGCTCTTGTGAACTGATTCTTCCCGTTACGGTAACTGTTTGGTTAAATCTTGAGTGGATTCTGCCCGTTTTCTCTGAAATCACGGGAAGAAGTCCTGAAACATAAGTTGAATTTAATTTTGTGAGTTTTCTGTATTCTAAAATTTTCTCAACAATCGGATGAGAATACTTTAATTTCTCTAAAACCTCTGCATTTGTGGAGTATCCGCTCTTTGTTTTCTTTTGCGCTTTTAATCCCAGTTTTTCAAAGAGCACAACGCCGAGCTGTTTTGGTGAATTGATGTTAAACTCGCCTTCTGCGAGCGCATAAATTTTATCTGTGAGCGCGTCTATTTTGCTAGAGAGCATTTCACCAAACTCGGAAAGTTTTTCTCTATCTACCAAAACGCCCGTCTCTTCCATCGACGCTAAAACATACACAAGAGGCATTTCTATTTCATAAAAAAGTTTTTCCATGCCCTTTTCTTTTAAATCTTTTTCCTGCTCTTTTTTTAGGCAAAAACACACCATCGCCTTTTTCATAAACGGCGCATCGTCTTCGGGGGCAAGTAAACTCTCAAGTGACAGTTGCGCTCCTTCTTCTGCTTCTTCGTCTAGGATTACGCCTAAAACGTCTCTCGCTAGCCCCTCTAAATCATAACTTTTTCGGGAGGGCTCTAAAAGGTATGATGAAATTTCCGTGTCAAATGTGACATTTTCTGCCAAGACACCCTCTTTCGAAAGCGCTAACAGTTGTTCTTTTAATCCGTGTGTGTGCTTTTCTCTATCGCTTTCAAAAAAGTTTTTCCATATTTCTTTGAACGCTCTGAAAGACGCGCAAAACGCTTTCTTTTCGTCTGCACAAAACGCGATTTTCTCACCGTCCTGAGAGAGTAAAAACGCGGTGTTTTCTTTTGAAAGCGCGTCTTTTAAAACGTTTGCATCAAAAATCGTTTCAAAGGTTTTGCCTTCCCAGAAATCTGTTTTCGTTTCCGCTACATCCGCGCTTTTGGAAAGTCCCATTTTCTTGATAAAACTATAAAACTCCAGATTCGTAAAGATATCAAAAAGCGCATTTTCGTCTGCATCTTTTACGGATAAATTTTCTAGCTCAAACGAAATCGGCACATTTCGGTCAATTGTGGCAAGCGTCTTGCTTAAATATGCATCGTCTTTTGATTCTATCAGTTTTGCACGGGTTGATTTTGTAATTTTATCACTTTCAATATTTTCATAAACGCCGTCAATCGAATGAAATTCCTGAATTAGGCTTGATGCCCCTTTTTCGCCAATCCCTTTTACGCCGGGGATGTTATCGGAGGTATCTCCCATAATCGCTTTTAAATCGATGAATTCTTTCGGGGTTACGCCGTATTTTTCAAACACTTTTTTATCGTCAAACACTTCTGTTGTGGTGTTTCCCATACGGGTGATGACAAGGTGGATATTTACTTTATCAGACGCAAGCTGTAAATCGTCTTTGTCTCCCGTGAGCACACAACAAAGCACATCCTCTTCTTCGCAAATGCGCGCCGCCGTTCCGATGATATCGTCTGCTTCATATCCCTCTTTTTCAAAAATCGGGATGTTCATGCAAGAGAGCACTTCTTTTAAAACAGGCATCTGCTCTCTTAATTCGTCGGGCATTTTATGACGCGTCGCTTTATATCCGTCATACATTTTATGACGAAATGTCGGCGCAGACAAATCAAACGCCGCGGCAACATAGTCGGGCTTTATTTCCTCTTTGTATTTCAAGAAGATATTTAAAAATCCAAAAATTGCGTTGGTATGAAATCCTTCTTTGGTGGTCAGCAAACGAACCGCATAAAACGCACGGTTTACAATACTGTTTGCGTCCAGAATCAAAAGTTTTTTCATTTGCCTGCTCCTTTTATCCTTAGTTGTATCGTTTCACTTCTCCGTCTTTCATCACAAAAATGACTTCTTTATAGAGCCCGTCCACCCGAGAGAGTCCTTCTTCTCCCAAAACAAACAAGGCTGTGGAAAGTGCATCTGCCGTAGTTGAGGATGGTGCAACCACCGTGACACTTAAAATTTTTTCTTCGGGCTGCATCCCCGTCTTGGGGTCTAAAATGTGATGATATGTAATTCCTTTTTGTACAAAATTTCTTTCATAGCCACCTGATGTGACAATACTCAAATTCGGTGCATCCGCCGAAACTGTAGTAATTACTGTACCGCGCGGTTTTGTCGGGTCCTGAATTCCAACAGAAAACGCCTCGCTCTTTTTGCCGCGCCTTAAGCGGTCAAAAAGCCCGAGCGGTTTTTCTCCGAGTGTTACCACATTTCCGCCGAAATCAAGGCATGCGCTTTTAACGCCATGTTTCTTTAAAACTTCCAGTGCACAATCTGCGCTATACCCTTTTGCGATGCCGCCAAGATCAAGCGCCATTCCTTTTTTTAAAAGCGTTACGGTTTTTTCTTCTTCATTTAATAAAATGCTTTTAAAATCTACCAAGGAAAGCGCGCCTTTAAGCTTGTCTTTTTCAGGAACGCGCGGTGTTCCCCCAAAATCCCAAAGGTCCATCACGGGTTTTATCGAAATGTCAAACGCGCCATCTGTTTTTTCCGACAGTTCTTTTGCGCGCTTTATGAGCAAAAAGCATTCCTCTGAAACTTTCACTTCTTCATTGGGCGCGGCGCTATTAATTTTTGAAATCTCGCTTTCTTCCCTGAATGCCGAAAACATTTTATCGATTTCTTCCACACGCGAAATTGCTTTTTTTGCCGCAACCTTTTCTCCGCCAAAGACCGTGACGGAAATATACGTATCCAGCAAAAATGCAGTTTCCGTGTGTGCTCTCGGCTCAAAGGAATACGCGGTAATTACGAAAATTACCACGAGCGCCAAAAGACCGTATTTTACATACTTCATCGGTTTTTCTCCCCATAAAGATACTGATAGATTTTTTGAAATTTCAACACTTGTTTTACGTGCTTTTCCGTTTCCGGAAACGGAATGGTGTCTAGCGTTTTTCCGTCTTTTGAATATTTTTTATTGCGCAACCACTCGTCAACATTTGCGTGGCCCGCGTTATATGCCGCTATCGCGCAAGTTTTATCTCCCTGATATCTGTCCAGTAAAAAGGAAAGATAAAACGCTCCGAAGTCTATATTTTTATCTGCATCATAAAGGTCTTCCTTATGAAACGGAATGTTTTGCTGCTCTGCTACCCATGCGCCTGTTGTATCCATAATCTGCATGAGGCCTACTGCGCCTTTGTGGGATTCAATTGATGCATCAAAATTACTCTCTGCCTTAATCATGGCATAAATGAGTTCTTTTTCTAACGCGTGTTCCTTTGCACATGCCGTTACCGTCTTTTCGTATCGCACGGGGAAGAGGTTTCGCACAACGACTCTTGAGAGCATCAAAACCAAAACGAAACATAATACGAACACTAAAAATTTAACTAATTTCTTCACCGAATACTCCCTTGATAATCTCGGAGACCGCGTCATCTAACGCTTTCTCATCTCCATTATTTTGGATTTCAAACTGACTGTTCGCGCGATAAAAAGCATCTTCTTTTTGCGCATTGATTCTTCTTTTTGCCTCTTCTCGCGTCAAACCATCTCGCGCCATAATGCGACTGATTCTCGTTTCTTTTTCTGCGTTTACAAACACAACGAAATCACACATTTTATGGATTCCGCTCTCAACGAGTGCTGCAGCATCTATAACGAAAAGATTCTTTTTGCATCGCGCAAGTTCTTGCTCTACTTCCTCACTGATATATTTATGCGTAATCACGTTCAATTTATGTAACTCGCTGGGATCAGAAAACACGATTTTGGCAAGTTTTTTTCGGTCTAAGTTTCCATCCGGGCACAAAACATCCGCGCCAAACGCTTCCACGATTTCGGAGAGCGCAGGTTTTCCCGGGGAAACGATGTCGCGTGCGACTTTATCTCCGTCAATCGTTTCCGCGCCCCATTTTTGAAATTCTTTGGAAACGCTGCTTTTTCCGGCACCGCTACCACCAATTAAACCGATGATTTTCATCATTTCTACTCCCTCTCGAAAGAACCTGCGAGTTTTTCTGCGCACCTCATATGCGCATCTTTCGGCACTTCCCAGTTTTCCTTATCGCTTCTATAATCAAACTGCTTGATAAACCCTTCTATATCATCTTTCGTTTTTGTGAGTTTTTCAAGTTCCAAATCATAAATCTCTTTGACATACGCTTCTCTTTTTGGGCCCTTTACTTCATCTGCCGTTTCTAAAAGCATTGAAAAATGGCGCAAACAATAGCCGTTTCCTGAAAGGACTTTCGCGCGAAAATCTGTTTCTTTGTCATATAAATACCAAAATGTTTTTAGAAATTTTAAAAGCGTCATTTCGATGCGCTCACAAATAAGGCACGTCGAAACAAGGCCTTTGAGTGCCTCTTTTAAGCGCTCACTTCCGCTTTCTTTTTTAGAAAACACGCCCTTTTTCTCTTTCGGCTCTAGTCCTTTTAAAAGATTGATGACGGAAATGTTTCTCGTTTCCAAAACCAAAGAAAACGGGAGCGCTTTTTGGCCCTTAGAGAGTTTTTCTGTGTGTCTTCTGCAAAAACCCTTTTCGTTTGTTAAATCGCGAAAATCCGGCTCCATCATAGCAGGTCCTAAGGTATATT
>JAZRET010000062.1:0-3444 GCA_045660945.1 Congzhengia sp. | reverse complement strand
ACCCTGATGAAAAAAAATAATAAAACCCGCGAAAGCAAAAATGCTTTCGGGGGTTTTATTATTGAATTTCTGTTTTTCTGTAAAGAATTTTAAATAAAAACGCACCAACGTAGTCTTTCATCATCATAAGAAAATCTGTCTGCGTAACCGTCTCATCCGTTCCTAAAAGTTCGTATCCCACACCCGCTTCATTAATTTTGATAGAAAGCCTTCTAAATCCGTTTTGCTCGTAAAATTTGAGCCTTCCTTTGCGTTCTTCTTTATTGTCGGCATCTTGCTCTTCCGGATCTTCAATCATAAGTGCAATGGCTCTGTCGGGATACATTGCGCGAAGCGTTCTTAATACTTCCGTGCCATATCCTTTTCCGCGTTTATTCTCTTCTATCGCAAGGAAAAATACATACACCATTTTTTCCGTTTTGATGGTATACACAAGCCCTATAAATTCATTGTTATCTATGAGTGCGTAAAACGTGTCCCGTCCATTGTCGCAACGTTTCATCAAAAGCCAAAACGGCGCACGTTCTTCCCTTGGAAAGGCAGACCGATATAAGCGTTTTATCTGTTTTTTATATGATTTTGCATTGATAAATTCCATAAAATTTCTCCTTTCTACCATATAAAAGGAATGAGACGATAGTTTACTTTTTTCTGATATTCCTTATAGCCTTCTAAATGTTCTTCTAAAAACTTCTCTTCATGCTTGATTCTTTTTACAAGGACTAAAGGATACAAAAGAAAAATCAAAAATGCGTAAAACGATCCTAATATGAGTGGCATGGATAAAAATAAAAATATCGTCACCGTGTACATAGGATGCCTCACAACCCCGTAAAGCCCGGTATCTACAACCGTTTGGTCTTCTGACACCTCAATCGTACGCGAGAGATATTTGTTTTCTCGGATCACTTCTGCATAGAACATGTAAGAAAGCAAAAATACGACGGTTGCAGTCGTCACAACAGCATCCGAAACGCTACTCCAACCAAACCGGAAATCAAGCCCTGCAAGGAGAAAGCCCAAAACAAACATCACACCGCTCATCTTTATCACAATACTCTGCTCTTTTTGTGTTTCTTTTGCTTTTAAGCGTCGATTTAACAGTTCGGGATTTTTCAGCATCAAAACGAATCCTCCGAAAAGCATCGGGAGGAATAATACCGCCATCAAAAGCCAACCCCTAGGAAAGCCAATCGTTCCTGCAGGTAAAAAGAGAAAAAGTCCTACCAATATGATACCGAAAAGCATTTTTGTCACTGCTCCGATAAAGAGTTTCTTTCTCATCTTACTACTCCTCTTTTTTACTTGTCTTGGTCCATTTTTTGAAAGAGTTTGTGATACGGCGCAAGCATCCCTTCATTCATGGCATTTCCCATTTTGGAAAGTATTTTTTCATTTCCGAGAAGAAATCCCACAAAATACATTTTAAAAGAATTCAGCCATTTTTTCTGCGGAAAATCATAAATTCCCTGCTTTTTATAAAACTTATGGTCTGCGCGCATCATTCCGCGCATCTGATAAATCAAATCCCGGAAGATTTTCATTCCACCGACGCCATAGAAATTCTGCGGCGCTGTATGTTTTGTATTAAGTGCAAAAGAAAGACTTTTTGCCAAACGGTCAATTTCGCCGTTTGTATCCGCTTCGTCCGTTGCGACACCGCACAAAAAGTTTCCGCCGGTTTCGCACCTTGCCTCAATCACCATGCGTAAATTATGCTCTTCTTTATACGGTCCGCTCACAATATAACCAACAGGCATTCCAACCGTTACCGTTCTGTGACCGTTGCAAAAATTTCTATCATCATACATCTTAAAACGAGCACCCATGGAATGATCGGAAATTTCAAACGCATAGACAATCGCATCGGCTTTTTGGATAGTTTCTCTGAGAAAAACATCAAACCCGTCTTTGTAGACACACATTTCACTGACCGCGCAACGAAAACAACCAAGACAGCCTCCGGAAAAAGGGTATTCTGCAATGTTTACTACACGCGTTTGATAGGGAAATATATTCTGGAAACGTCGGATTTGCGTCGAAAGATTTGACGTATCATCTGTGCAATCCGTGATGACGACAACGTCCTTGCCACTATCTTTTTTTGTTTCACTTTCCGGAACAGATGCAGGAACGGAAGTAAATTCTTTTTTATTTTCGTCTGCCGTTTGATACACTTTTTCTTCTTGTGCCCACAAAAACCGTTCAAAAAACTTTTCCGCATCCTCTCTCCCCTGCTCCGTGAGTAACTCTTCCATATCTGCAGAAAGACCACAGACATAATACATTCCAAGATCAAGTGCATTTTCTTCTATGTAGGCGTGTGCCGTCACATCGTAAAAATGTTTTGAGGTTGAAATCTGCGTGGCAATTTTTCCTTTTAGCTGCACATTATTTTCTTTTAAGAGTTCAATAAAACGATGCAGCTGCGACGGTGCCAAAAAGGTATACACCGGATAGGAAAACAAGACCGCATCGGCAGTTTCCAAAAGGTCCCTTGCCGGCGAAAAATCCTGCTCTAGTTTTTTTATAATCTGTCCTGCGTGAAGTACTGAAAATTCATACTCCGAAAATTTTCTTTTCAGATATTCCACAGTTTGAAGCGTAATACTGTACTTCCCTTTCGGACTTCCGTTTATCACCGCAATTTTCATAAAAATCTCCATTCCGCCGACATCGTCGGCACAAATAGCAATAGAATTTCCTGTCCCCTATGAAAAAGAATGACAAGAGAGTTTCAAGTCAACGTGCATTTTTTGCATGCGAAGAAAATTTCGTACGAGCTTAAAATCCGCTGTAGGCAATAACAGGAAAGGAACTTTCCCGTTCATTCCCCTTTTCATTTCTTTTTTATAGTATATCATAAAAACGACAAAAAAGCAAAAACCGAAAATTCTAATTTTTCCCTGCTTTCTCACAAAAAACCGCGGTTCATTTTTTCTTTTTTCCACATAATAAGAATATCATTTTTAAAAAGAAAGAGGGAATTTTTATGCGCAGTAAAATGCTTTGGGGCGCGATTGCGTGCGGCGCGGTGATTGGTTCTGCCGCCGCGGCAGTGATTGTGCCGGGTTGCATGAGTAATCGTACAAAAAGAAAAATGATACGCTATAAAAACCGTATGATGCGAAATATGGGAACGGTTCTAGATGTCGTTTCAGAATTTAGAAGATAAGGCTGTAGCAAAACGGCGTAGAACAAGCAAGGCAAAATCGCTTTTGTAAGTCGCTTTATACAGTGCTTATAGAAGAAATTCAATAATTTGTGTAGGAATTCGTGCCATTACGAATTCCTTTTTTTATGATTGCTTTGCTTTTCGAACAAACGTCACCTCTCGACGTACCCTTGTACGCCTTCGGGATTCCGTTTCTCCAATCTACACCATTTTGCGTCCATCCCTTGAAAATGAAAAAGGATGCGGCTGCGCCACATCCTTTTTTATTA
>JAZRET010000061.1:0-9299 GCA_045660945.1 Congzhengia sp. | reverse complement strand
ACGAAATGATTGTTCATGAAAGCGAAGTGCTTGGCGAAGAACTTGATCCGCAAGATGTGACCATTAAAGTAAAATTTTTAGATGGTCATTGGGTTCACAAATTTGCCCTAGCCGATACAGAAGAAGAATTGCAAAAGGCGTTCGACTACTTCCAAAAGTATCGTAAAAAATATCACGAATGTTTGGAAAAAATTCAACCAATTGAAAAAGAATGCCGCGAATTTTATGCCGACATGTATCCAGAATATATTGATGTTGAATTAGGCAAAAAGATTCTTGCGCGTCGTGATGCTGAAAAATCCATAGCAGAATATGAAGCTCGTCAACAAGCAGCAAACGGAGAGTAAGATGGCAGTTTTAGCAGAAAGAATTTTTAATAAAGACAGTTATATGTATGGCAAGCGTTTCAACTATGGGTTCATGGGTTCCGTGTTGGATATGTTGAAAGCATTTCAATACAAATATAAACGCGAAGATATAGCTGCTGTTTATCGTTTTATTGCTGATGTTGTTGAACACGGCGATTTTGGGTGGCCAGGAAGATTTGACTTGAAACCCATTCAAAAAAATGATAAAATTGAAACAAAAGAAACGGATAGGGAAGTCGCGTCTGTTTCTGAGGACACAACCTCAACGAAAGTTCAACGTCGGTCTGCGAAACCGAAAGAGAACTAGAGGCGTCTATTTTAGAGAAATATGCGATGGCGTGATTCGCACTCACACAACCGTGGCACAGTTCTTAGCGATATGAATTAAACTTAACAAAAAGGTTAAAAAATATGGCTATGACCGATATACAGTTGGCAACGTACGCCGCGCAGTTTTCTACGTTGGTTGGTTCGTTGGCACAACAGGCCACTTCAAAAACTGCACCTTCTACCATGTTCAAAACTGGCTTGGTTGGTAAGGTTCCGCAGGTTATTACCTATGTTGGTAAAGTGACCACTCGTACTATCACCGACTTGGTGACAATCCGTAACACAGTTATTGATCAAATCAATGCTGATACTCGTTATCTTCCGGCTCCTATTGAAAAACGTGCTACATTTGCATTCTACGAAGAATCGCAACTGTTGCGTTTGATCGATTTGAAGTCCGGTTGGGTTTCCGAGGTTAACAAAGCGTTTCAACGCGAAAAGGATATTTCGTTTGTTAAAGCGTTCTTGGGTAATGCAATTACCTCTTTGAACTGGACAGACGAAGTTCCGAATACCACCCCTGGTCAATTGACCTTGCCGACAACATTTGTTCCGCTTCCGGCTGCAAATACTATTACAGCGGCGGCTACGGATACAGCGACATCGTTGCTGAAGAAAGTTTTGAAATTCTTCGAAAGCCACGACGTCGATTGGCGCGCGAAAGGGTTGGTTGCGTACCACGATTCCAAATTTGCGGAATTACTGCGTACTGATCCGGAATGGTATACATGGAATACCGCTTCCGCAACTCCGAACGTAACTGGTGAATTGAAAGGCTATCTTGGCTTTACATTCATCCAACTGTCGGAAATCGACATTTTGAATGCGACCAATGGTGCGGCAGACAAAGTGTTAATTGCGGCTGGTAAACCGGTATGCACTGGTATCTGGAAAGACTTCAATACGACCATCTCTCGTCGTCCGGATAAAGATGACGCCATCCAGGTTAATTCCTACATGATGTTGTCTTCCGCTCGTTTGAACGAAGAAGATGTCTGCGTGATTGATACTACCGCTCTCTAATACGAATTTCCCCCGCCGAAAGGCGGGGGAGGGAGATTTTAAATGCTTACAACTCTGACTTATACTGATATTGCGAATATGGCCATCGATTGGTGTGGTGGTGCTTTGAGTATTCAAAGTATCGACGACCAAAACAATCCGGATGCGATAGTGTGTGCAAGAAATTTACCGCAAGCAATTCGTTCTGAGTTAGATAAGTATGAGTGGGCATTTGCACAGCGTGTTGTTCCTGCGGTGTTGGAGCAGGATGAATCTTATAAAATAGATGGATACTTTTGTTATTCGTTGCCGGATGACTTTTCTAGAGTATCAATGTATTTACTTCCGGAATTTTGTTTTATTCGCACAAGCGAGTATAAGCGTGGGCACTCTTTTATGGTTCGCCGCAACCGTTTGTATACAAGGTTCCCGCTTCAAAAGATTCCGTATATTTCGCACAATGTTCCAATTTCTGAATGGCCTTCGTTGTTCGCTGATTGTGTTGCATTAAATTTAGCACAACGTATTTGTGGAAAAATGAAAGGGCCAGATGCCGATATTTCTTTCTATGAAAATTTATATCGTGCAAAGTTAAAAGATGCTCGCCGTCTAGAACTTATACAAACAGAAGCGTCGCATGACGGCATGTCGGTATTACAATATAATAGGTGGATTCCATAATGGCAAACGCTACGAAAGTTGATGTTACAACCGCTTTTAATGCAGGTGAGTTTACCCCGGCCTTGGCTGGGCGCATTGATTTTCAGGATTACAAATACAGTGCGCGTTTTATCGAGAATTTTTTGCCTGAGGTTCAAGGTGGACTAAAAAAATTTTATGGCACTCGCAAAGTTGCGGTTATCACAAAACCGGACGATTATGTTATGGTTCCATTTGATGCCTTAGACAAACCGGTTGTGCTTGTTATACATGATGGTGTTGTTTCCGTTATCGATGGTGATGATTATTATGATACGTCTTTAACCGTTGCGGTTGCAGGATTAAAAGAATTGAGGTGGGCGCAGCAAAATGCGGTTATGTATTTTGTTCACCCCAGCGCACCTCCTTTTGAAATTCGTTGTTATGGTAGGGGTGCTGATAACAAACTGGTGTTTGCTATTAATGAAATTGGGTTTATTGATGTGCCTTATTTTCCTGTTGGGTGGAATGGGAATTTTAATGGTGTAATAACTACGAGCGCAGAAACGGGTTCAATTACAGTCACCGCAGTGGCTACTGCAGTATTGCGTTTAAAACTTCCTGATGTTATTACGAACACTTCTGGCGTTATAAATCTTTTATCGCAAAACACAGATATGACACAAACCGTTGTGAGCAAGGTTGGTTCTACGGATTACAGTTATACAGTAGGGAGCACGCTTATTAGGTTGATACGGAAACGTTCTGGCGTAGAGACTGTCGTGTCTTCATTTTCGTCTGGTCTTGAACAGACTGTTACGGGGTGGAATTATGTTCATTCTGGTGGCGTGTCGTTGTGGCAAACAAGAAAATTAAAATATAAAACATTATCGGTTCAGAATATATTGTCATCCATGCTCGGAGCATATCCGACAGCGGTTGTGTCCGGGGATTATATTGTGATAGATGGCGCAATTCCTGGGCATCAGTTGGGAGATGAATATGCGTTGCGAATAATTCAAGGGTCGTCGTCTTCGAATTATCCAAACTCGGGCACTTCTGCTAATGCGCCAAGTTCTGTTCCTGGGGATCATTTCTTGTATCATTATGAGCCGTTATATACTTCCTGGACTGCGGATGGTGAATTTTCAGAGCCTGTTTCGTCTTCTGACGAGTTTGATGATGTAAATATGGTTGGCCGCAAGATAAAATTCCAATTAGAATCGAATAAGACCACTAAGGCATGGGCGGCTGGCATTTCGGTTACTTCGGGCGAAATATATTTTTCTGATTATAATTATTATATCGCAATGACTAGCGGAACTACAGGGGATGTACAACCTATACATCATCAAGGCCGTGTTTCGGATGGTGGGGTTGATTGGGAGTATTTCCACTCGGGGTTTGGTACGGCTACTGTTACAGAAGTACAAGACTCCCAGCATTTAACTGCTGTTGTTGATGGGTCTTTGCCTGTGTTGCAGACTGGATTGAACACATATACATGGCGTAATTATCAATGGTCTATGTGGGGTTATCATCAGCGCTATCCATCGCAAGTGTTCTTCTTTAAAGGGCGGTTGTGTTTCTTCTGCCCAACAGATGGATATGGGTGTTGGTTCCAGGCGTCTAAGACCGATAATTTCTATGATTTTAGTACAGAGACGTTCGGGCAAGTGCTTGACACGTGTGCAATTAACGCGCTGGTGACGGGTCATAAAGATAATAATATCAACTGGTTGTTGTCTGGTGATAGATTATATTGTGGTTCGTATTCTGGCGAATATAACATATATGGCGACGGAGTTTCTATATCTCCGACCGCATGTATCATTGACCCAGTTACGTCAATTGGTGGTGCTCCGGTCGAGGCGTTGCGTTTCAGCGGATTGAATTTATTTGTTGGTCGTTTGTCGAATGAGATTTACACAATACAGTACGATTATACAACTGATGATTATGCGCCAGATAATATTGGTTATATGAGTTCGCATTTGTTAAACGAAAAAGTTCGTCGTTGGTTCTCTTTAAATAATTCTGACCGTAACATATATTTTAACACAAAACAAAATAATGTGCGAATAATAAATTACGTTAAAGAGATGAAGAACCTTGGATATTTCCGGTTGAATCTCGCTGGAAATATTTTGGATTTGGCTGCGAGCGATGCCGGTCCGTTATCTGCTATATACTTTATGGTTGATCGCGACGGTGTTTGTTTCTTAGAGAAAGCGATGTCTGATGAACCAAATTATATGCTGGCTGAAGTTGAGGAAAATTTTGAGGTGCTTGCACCTGTCACATTCCCCGAGTTTGCAGGCAAGAAAGTTTGGGTAAAAAACAACGACAACGGACAGTTTTATTATACGATGATTGGCACGAGTGGCGAGTTTAATAATCAGTTAGAATGGCTGCATTTCTCTGTAGGGCTGCCCATGAGTTGTACAATACACGGGCAGCCAGCGTCTGGCGAAAAACTAGAGGGTCTTCAGCAAAAGAGTATTCGCTTTATTGTTCGCCTGCGTGAGGCTGGAGATTTCAGTTATGGTTCGAGCTTGGATTTTTCTAAGACGTATCACTACAACGACTGGAACGTTGTTGGTGGGCAACAATGGAATGCGTCCCACAACCTGATAACAGGTGATATACAATTGCCTGCTTCGTTTGGGTATACCGTGGGACAAAACAAAGGGACTGGGCCGTATCCGAACGATACCGGTGTTGCGTTGAATTTGTTTGCTGATACTCCGGAGCCGTTTACACTGCTCAGTGTAAGTAGCATTTATGTATAAAATAGAACGTGCTGATGTTTCTGAATACACCAAACTCGCTCAGTGTTGTGTTGAGAGCGGTAAGCTTGATTGGGCTGCTTTACAGGGATGTACAATAGACCGTCTTGTCTTTAATGATGAAACCATCGCACTTATTGGTTATAAAAATATGGAGTTTGATGAATACCCCGGCAAACCTTTTGTTTTGGTTAGCGGGGTTTTTAGAAATGACATAAAGAAGCATGTGCGAGCGCTTAAAGAAATTGGTGGGGCTTATTTGGATTCCATTCAAAAGTATCCTTTAATTGCGCTTGCGCAAAGTGGAAACAAAATATACGGAAGATTTTTAGAGTCTTTTGGATTTGTGTATACAAATTCTGTTGAAAAAGATTCGGAAACTGGTATAATATATAAAGTATATGTGAGGTGTTAAGAAATGGCTGTTACGACCGCTGTTATTTCTGGAATTGCTGCCGTTGGTGCTGCTGTGGTTAGCACCGTTAATCAGATACAAAACAATAAGGCGGCTGCAGCTCAAAATGAATATAATCGTCAAGTTGCCGAAATGGACGCACAGCGCGCTCACGCCGAAGATGCGATGAACGAAGGTTTGCTTCGTGCTAACGCTCGTCGTCAAATCGCTACTGGTCAAAATCAAATGACGGCAACGGGAAATATTGGTTCTTCTGCGGACGCTGCAATTGTAGATGCTTATTTTAATTTAAACAGTGACCTTGGTGCCATGAAATATCAGTATGATAACACGGCAATTAAATATTTAAACGAGGCAAACAATTATAAATATAATGCACAAGTTTCACGCAAGAATGCAAAAGGTGCGTTGCTTGGTGGTATGTTGAATATTACAAGCGCTGCGGCAAGTGCTTATAAGGGGTATAGTGATGCTGGCGGTAAGTATGGTTATGATTATTGGAAATAAAAGGGAAGCAGATGGCAAAAATCTATGAAGCGCAAATTCAATGGCAGGCTCCAACTGGTCATCGTTTCCAGGCACAGCCTTTGGATGATTATATTTCGCAGGGATTAGCAAACGTGTCAAAAGCGGCTGGCGAGGCTTCTGAAGGTATACAGAAGTTGCGAGATCAAGATGCCGCTGCTTTGATGGAAAAAGCGGATAAAGAGTCTGCAAATTATATTGAAAATTTCGAAGATTTTTCTGGTGATAATTATATGCAGGTTATGGAAGCAAACGCCATGAAGTTTTGGGACGATGCGTATGCTCAATTAGACGAGCCCACGAAACGTCGTTTTGATATGTATAATCCAAAAGCGCGTGAAATTTTTGAAGTGAAGACAAAGAAGGCCGCTGTTGACAAAACTTTTTCACATCAGCACGAACAATACAAACGTCGTGTGCCGGTAATGGCGAGTCAAATTGTTGCTTTAGGAGATCCTAATTTAATAAAGCAGGGTCTTGCGGCCAAGATAAATGAGCTTTCTGCTACGTCTAATATGCGTGCTGGAGACCTGGAAGAAGTTATTGATAGTTTGCGTTTACAGGTTGCTGATGGCGCGATAGCGCAGGCGATTGGTGAAGGTCGACTGGAAGATGCGGCTGCTTTGAACAACGATTTAGATTTTAGTTCTGCGATTACTCCGACGAAACGCGCTTCAAACAACGTTACCATACAAAACACTCTTAATGAGCAACAGAAAGCAAAGAAAGAAGTCACAGAAGACAAAAAGCGTCAAGCGATAGTTGATTCTATGACGAATGGTGCTGTAAATCTATATGATGCGTTGTACGCTTCTGCAGGACAAGACACTGAAAAACGCGAGGCGGTTACGGTGTCTTATAATAAGTTTTTAAGCGATTTCTTAAATGGCAATATTCAAGAAGAATACAATGGCGTTCCTGTTTCTGAATTTTTCCCGGAATTAAAAATGTATATGGATGCACCATTTAGTATCAGACAAAAAGCTGTTAAGAAAATTATTGGCGAAACGTTGGAGAATAATCCTACTGACAGGAAAGTAAAAGCCGAACTTGGTTACCGAACCGCTGCGCTTGCTGCGAGTGTTCCAACTGATGACGATGGTTATGCGGATTTAGAAAAAATAACGCCTGAAAAAATGGCAGATATTTTTGACGTTTTAGATAAAATATCGGGTTATTATGCTTTCGATGAGGGGGTACAAAAACAAATAGACAAACTGGTCCAGTTGCGCACAGCGTATAGTGACCGTGCATCTTTGGCGCTTAAACACTCTGCATATCAAGACCAAAACACGCTAATCAATCAAAAGACCGGTTTGGGTTGGGAGACGCAGAAATATTTACAGAGCGGAAATTTGGCACCAGATACCATGGATGCGTTGCGAAAAGGAATCTATAAGGACAGCAAGGGCGTTGTTTTTAATTCCGCTTATAGGGATGCAATGTTGGATGCGATGCAAAATTTTGCGTATTGGACTAATGGCGGTGAGCTTCCAGTGTCGGGGTCTTATGAAGAACTTGCGATGATGGAAATTGTGGCTCTTCATAATATGAAAGAGAGCGACAAAAAATTACTAGGAATAGAAAATATCACGCCGCAACAGTTTGTTGATGCGTGGATGACAAAGGTTCGTCAGTTTGACGCGCTTGGTGTTTTAAAAGCAGATGTGCCGGATAATATAGAGACAGAAGGTGTTGTTGCAGAAGGTATAGCTAAATCTGTCCCTGGCGTTGGTATGATTTTGCAGGCGATTTCTCCACAGTCCGTCGCAAAAATGCACGCAAAGGGAGCACCGTTAGAAGAAACTCCGTGGTATCAGTCTATGTTGACAACTGTTCAATATTTGAATGGCGGCAAAAAAGTAGACACAGAAGTACTTGGAAGTTATGCAGCTGCAAACAGGGCCACTCAATACAAGGACGGTGTTGACAGGACTCAATATATGAAGGTTTCTAGAAAAGCTCGTCACGCTGCATCTGACACAAGGGCATTTTTGAATCCGGAAGCGGCGGCTGCTTATAAAATCAAAGTAAATAAATAAAGGGTGAAAAATGAAAGAAGAACAAGGGGCTATGATAACACATTTGTTGAAACAGCGTGATAAGGCTGTAAATGAGTTGGCTCAACTTGCGTCAAAATCTGAACCAGCTGTGGAGCCGGAAGAAGGCGCAATGATTTCTCACCTTAAACAAGAACAGGAAAAAGTCGATCAGCAAATTAAAAACACGGTTGGCGTTTCTCCTGCGATGCCTGTTAGAAAAGTTTCCACACCGAGACAACCCGCTTCGGTGAACGAGTTATATTCAATGATTGCTCCTGCCGAACAAAATGCGGCCGGTAAGTCTGTTGTTATGAATCCGCGTATTGACCCTAACACTGGTGCACAAATTGTTGGTAATTATGGAGCATATCGAGAAAATGCTATGTCGCCATCAACCCAAAATCGGAATGCGGCTATTGTCACAAATAATCCAAATGATATTTATATTGGTGGTCGTGTACCGATGGGTTCTCGTGTAAATGCGGCATACACTGGAGAAGATGATACATTCTATTTGCTGAAAAAATTTGAACCGGTTAAACCGTATCCTTTGACATATCCGAATGGCCGCACTATGGAAGTAGATACCGCAAATATGGATAAGGCGGCCTGGTTGTATTATAGTATGATGGAACCGGCAAACCCGATTGATTTCTTCGGGTATTACAAAATGCCAACGGCTCCAAAGCATGAGGGTTTTGTTCACGGTTTTGCACGTGGTGCTACTAATTTTATTCCGAGCATCTTGTTGTCTACTGCTGGGTTTACAGCACAAGCAGAACATGATCTTGGCGAACTTTTTGCCAACGTTTTTGGAGCAAAGGAAACAGCGGCTTATCACAATGCGGCAAGTAAGCTTGCTCGTAAAACCACAGACGAGTTGATAAGCAAATATACGTGGCAATATGGCCCAGAAGGCATTGGTGATGCATATGGTAATAAGGCCGGATATATCTTTGGGCAAGCAGTTCCAATGGTTGGGCTGTCTTTTGCGTCTATGCCGACGTCTTTGAGTGTAATGTCTGTTGCCGAAGCGGCCGACTCTGCGCGTCAGGTTCGTAACGCGTTTATGGACAAAGGTGTTTCTACTGGCTGGGCACTTGGTGCTGCTGCTGCTACTGGTGCTGGTGTATTTGCCCTAGGTATGTTGCCTGAATGGTTGGGTGGCATGTATATGGGTGCACAAAAG
>JAZRET010000060.1:0-4181 GCA_045660945.1 Congzhengia sp. | reverse complement strand
TGTAGAAGATCATCTGCTTCAGCCAACATTTGTTATGGACCATCCCGTTGAAATTTCTCCCTTAACAAAGAGAAAACCCGAAAATCCGGATTACGTGGAACGTTTCGAGTTCTTCATGAACGGCTGGGAAATGGCAAACGCTTATTCAGAACTCAACGACCCCATCGACCAAAGAGAACGCTTTAAAGCACAGGAAGCACTCTTAGCACTCGGCGACGAAGAAGCAAACACCACCGACGAAGACTTCATGAACGCTTTAGAAATCGGTATGCCCCCCACGGGTGGTATCGGCTTCGGTATTGACCGTATGTGTATGCTCTTAACAGACTCCGCAGCAATCCGCGATGTGCTACTCTTCCCAACAATGAAGCCGCTTGCCGACAAGTAAGATCTCAAAGATCAACAAAATTTAAAGGACTATGGATTTTCCATAGTCCTTTTTGAATCGCTTGACAGAATCTGATTTTCGCTTTATAATAAACGTATAGATTCCTTTATTATAAACAAAAGAGGTGTTCCTATGAAAAAAACATTTAAAATATTCCTCTCCCTTGTGCTCATCACAATGACTTTGATGTCCACAACGGCTTTTGCGGAAACATACGAAGCAATTGAACCCAAATTTGAAGTTTTGGTAGACGGCGAACATTTTTATTCAAATCCTCCCATTGTTGTAATTGACGGCAGAACCTATCTCCCTTTGCGCGCGATGGGCGAATGTTTAGGCATTTATGTAGATTGGAATGCAGAACTCGGGCAGGTGGAAGTGAGCTCTACAAAAGATGCAATTCCTCCCTTTCAGGTGGATAATGCATATGAAGCATTTTATGATGTTCCGGACTTCGGAAAAGTAACCGGTTGTAAGTCTTATGCAACACAAGAAGATGCTTCTGTTTTTGGCTATGCCGTTTCCATCGGATATCAGATAAAGCCCAAAGACATTCCGGCAGCTATTGATAAGTACGTAAACGCACTTGCAGAAAACACCTACGAGCTTTGGTATGAAGATTCTTCAGGTAATTACAATGCTTCTTTATATTTAAAGAAAGACACCGGCAGAATGGTAAATGTTTTGGTAAGAAGTGAAGACGTTGTTATCACCATTTTGAAAAAACCACGTAGCGAGGAAGATTGGATTTTATTAGAAGCCGGAAAAAAACTTCCCCAGAAAAAATTTGATGCTGTAGTCGCAGGCTTTAAAGTGATGGTGGACGGAAAAGAGTTCGTTTCCGAAAATCCCCCGATGGTCATCAATGACAGAACGTATCTTCCCCTTCGTGCGATGGGTGATTGTCTCGGCGTTTTTGTAGATTGGGACGAAGAAACACAGACTGTTATCGTAAATTCAAATCAGTAACTAAAAGACCGCTTTTGCGGTCTTTTTTCATTGCAAAATGTCTCTCATTTTTTACACTTTTTAAAATTTATGTCTGTTTTTATGATTGACATGTGCCCTTTTCTAAAGTATCATATAGCTAACAAAAAAAATAAACGAAAAGAGGTTTATTCATGGATATTCAGACAATTAAAAAGAATTTAGCAAAAAGCCCCATTCCGTCAATCAGAACACCTTTTCTTCCAAACGGCGACATCGACTTTAACGGCGTTCGCAATATGGTGGACTTCTTAGTTGAAGAAGCTAAAGTTGGCACACTTCTCATTACAAACGGCGATAGCCTTTTGACCGTTATGGATGACAAAGAAGTTGAAGAACTCACAAAAGTTGTCATCGAGCAGAACAAAGGTCGCGCAATGGTTATTGCAGGCGGTAAAGCCTGGAACACAAAAAAGAATGTCGAATTCTTCAACTTCGCCCGTGAAGCCGGCGCAGATGTTGGCGGACTCCTTCTTACAGACTGGGCGCAGTCTTGTGGCGAAGCAGAAATTTTAGATGCAATCCGCGAAGCCGGAAAAGCAATCCCCACCATGGTGTTAACAAACTTAATCAGCGGACGCGGCATTCCGCTTTCGGTATTTAAAACTGTAGTTGCAGAAAAAACACCCGGTTTTATCGGTATTAAAGACGACGTTTGCGGTCAATACGGAAGAGACCTTGCGACAATTTTAGATGATAAATACGCCTTCATGTCCGGCGGTATGGCAGTAAACCACCTTGACGTGGCACACTACGGTGCAGACGGATACCTCTCCATTTTTGTTTCCTTCTATCCGCAGCTTTCTGCAAAATACTGGGAACTTTACCAAAATAAAGAGTATGAGGCTTGTGCAAAATGGATTGCCGAAGTGGAACAGCCGTTCGATAAGATGATCATAAATAATGGTCTTGAATTCGACTCAGTCATCCACGGTATGATGGAACTTGCCGGCGTTTGCGGACGTTACCGTCGTAAGCCCTACCATTCTCTTACCGATGCAGAAATGGAAATCTTAAAAGATTACAGTAAAACATTAAATTTATAATCTGTACTTTTCTGGGAGGCAATTATGAAGTTTGTTGAAAAACTCAAAGCAAAACAGGAAAATCCTTTTGGCGCGCCGGTTACGATGGCTTTTTTAGGTGACAGCGTAACACAGGGCTGTTTTGAAGTGTATCCCACCGGAGAAACTTCCATGCAGACAGAATTCCGCTTTTTGGAAGGATACCATATGAAACTCCGCAGAATGCTTGAAACCGTTTATCCGTCCGTGCCAATCAATATGATTCACGCCGGAATCAGTGGCGACAGAGCCCCCGGGGGCTTAGAGCGTGTAGAACGTGACGTGATTGCATATCATCCGGACTTAACCGTTGTTTCTTTTGGCTTAAACGATGCAAGCAGCGGAAAAGAAGGCTTAAAGGTTTACGAAAACGCGTTAAGAGAAATTTTCAAAAAACTTCTCGCATCAGGAACAGAAGTGATTTTCCTCACTCCGAATCTTCCGGCAGATAAGGTAAGTTATGAAGTTCCGGACATGTGGCGAAAAAGTTTTGCCCAAATGGTTTCGCACTTTGATGATTTTCTCCTTTATATGGAGACCGCACGCAACGTTTGCAAAGAATTCGGCGTTCCCGTTTGTGACTGTTCCAAAAAGTGGGAAAAACTACGCGAAAACGGCGTAGATATCGTAAGACTTCTTTCAAACCGCATCAATCATCCTACAGAAGAAATGTACTGGATGTTTGCAAATTCGTTATTTGAAATGATTATGGGATTTTAATTATGCAGGCTGTTCATCGTAACAGCCTGTTTTTTTACGGAAACACTTGCTATTTTTTCTGTTTTGTATTATGATAGAACTAATGAAGAAAACGAGGTGTTTTTATGAACCTTTTAATTGTAGTGGATATGCAGAAAGATTTTGTGGACGGCGCTTTGGGAACACCTGAGGCCGTTGCAATTTTAAAAAACGTCACAGAAAAAATCAAATCGTTTGACGGGGATATTTTAGTCACCTACGATACCCATCCCGAAACTTACATGGAAACGAACGAGGGAAAACATCTCCCTGTTCCGCATTGCATAAAAGGAACGCCCGGTTGGGAATTACACGATGCCGTAAAAGCGGCACTCGAAGGCAAAGAATATACCGCCATCGAAAAACCCACCTTTGGTTCTGTTGTACTTCCTGAATACTTAAAAGAGTTCTATGAAACAGAAGTGCTTTCTGTCACGCTCATCGGTCTTTGCACGGATATCTGCGTGGTATCAAACGCGCTTCTTTTAAAGGCAAACTTTCCCGAAATGGAAATTTCCGTTGACGCAAATTGTGTAGCCGGCGTAACGCCCGAGAGCCACAACGCTGCGCTCACGACAATGAAAATGTGTCAAATAGAAATTATTGGGGAAAAATAATCTTGAGGTGATACGATGTTTCAGGCAGAAAAGGTGAAAAACGATTGCGTAAACTGGATACGCGATTTTTTTGAAAATAACGGGAAAGGGTGCAATGCTGTTGTCGGCATTTCCGGCGGAAAAGACAGTTCGATTGCCGCGGCACTTTGTGTTGCAGCATTAGGAAAAGAGCGTGTCATCGGGGTATTGATGCCACAGGGTGAGCAACACGATATTGATATGGCGCACTTGTTGGTAAACCACTTGGGCATCCGTCATTATGTTGTAAATATTAAAGATGCGGTTGACGGACTCTTGAAGCAGTTTCCCGCAGATTTAGAGCCTACTCCGCAAACCGTTCAGAACATCCCGCCCCGCATCAGAATGTCAACCCTTTATGCCATTTCT
>JAZRET010000059.1:0-5654 GCA_045660945.1 Congzhengia sp. | reverse complement strand
TTCACTCCTTAATATTAATTAAACCATGCTCTCGAAGAATTCGATTGCTTTGCTGTCAGCTGTGAGCTTAACAACTGCTTTCTTATAGGAAGCTCTTCTACCTTCGTATCTTCCCATTCTCTTGAGCTTTCCGTCCATATTGATTGTTGTAACCTTTTCAACTTTTACATCGAAAATTTCTTCAACTGCTTTTTTGATTTCGATTTTGTTTGCATCGGTTGCAACTTTGAATGTGTATTTCTTTTCAGCGAGCATATCCATGCTAGCTTCTGTAATAACGGGCTTTAAAATAATATCATAAGAGTTTTTCATCACGCATAAACCTCCCCTAATTTATCAGCGGCGTCTTTCACCATGATGATCTTCTTATACTTCAAGAGCTCGTATACATTGAGCATACCTACGTAAGAAACGCTAACTCCGGGGATGTTTCTTGCAGATGCATAAACTTTTTCGTCTGCCTCCGGAAGAACGATCAGAGTTTTTTCTGAAACATTTAAGTTTTTGAGCATGCTTACGATGGTCTTTGTTTTGATTTCCTCAACTTTTACGCTATCTAAAAGAAGCATTTCGTTATCTGCAAATTTAGCAGACAGCGCGCTGCGCATAGCCAGCTGCTTGATCTTCTTGTTGACGCTTGTTCTGTAGCTTCTCGGCTTCGGAGCGAATACTACGCCACCGCCGGTCCACTGCGGGCTTCTTGTGGAGCCCTGTCTTGCACGGCCTGTACCCTTCTGTCTCCAGGGTTTGATACCGCCGCCGCGAACCTCTGCACGAGTGAGCGCGCTCTGTGTGCCCTGTCTCTGGTTGCCAAGGTAGCTAACTACTACTGTATGCATAGCCGTTTTGTTCGGCTCAATGCCGAATACTGCTGCGTTTAATTCGCAGGTACCGACTTCTTTACCTTCCATATTGAATAATTTCGCGTTAGGCATGTCTTTTCCTCCTTTCGTATCCGTTTTCGTTATGCCTTAACAGAATCTTTGATGATGACCATTCCGCCTTTGGGGCCGGGAATCGCACCTTTGATTGCGAGAACATTTTTCTCTACATCAACCAAAACAACGTCAAGATTCTGAATTGTTACTTTTTCTACACCCAGGTGACCTGCAAGTTTCTTACCTTTCATTACTCTGGAAGGTGTGGAACATGCACCCAAGGAACCGGGGCCTCTGTGGTAACCGGAACCGTGTGTCATAGGTCCTCTGTGCGCGCCCCATCTTTTGATCGGGCCGGCATAACCTTTACCCTTTGTGATGCCTGTTACGTCAACCGCATCACCAACGGCGAATACGTCAGCTTTAATTTCATCGCCAACATTCATTTCGCTAGCAGATTCGAGTTTTAACTCACGCAAATATTTCATGTAACCTGCGCCTGCTTTTTTGAAATGACCCTGCATTGCTTTCGGTGTGTGTTTTTCTTTCTTTTCACCGAAGCCGACCTGAACAGCTTCATAGCCGTCACTGTCGATTGTTTTCTTCTGGATTACTTTGCACGGACCTGCTTCAACGACTGTTACGGGAATCATGTTGCCGTTTTCGTCGAAAAGCTGTGTCATGCCAAGCTTTTTACCTAAAATCGCTTTCTTCATAAAAGCACCTCCAATATTGGTTATTGGTTCACTCAACTTCGAGTGAACATGACCCGCCGCGAATCACTTCTTTGTGCGGCAGTGCCTTTTTCACAAGCCGCTTGGCAGCTTGCGAACCGTTTTCTTCCTATATTAATAAAGAAGAAATCAGTTCTTTATCTCGATGTCAACACCAGCGGGCAGTTCGATTCTCATTAAAGCATCAACTGTCTTTGCTGTCGGCATTAAGATTTCGATTAATCTTTTGTGAGTTCTCATCTCAAACTGTTCTCTGGAATCTTTGTACTTATGAACAGCACGCAGAATCGTTACGATTTCCTTTTTCGTCGGAAGCGGAATAGGGCCTGAAACCTTTGCTCCGTTTCTTCTGGCTGTTTCAACGATTTTTTCTGCAGACTGGTCTAAGAGTACGTGATCGTAAGACTTGAGTCTGATTCTCATTTTCTGGCTTGCCTGTGCCATTTGTGTTTCCTCCTTGTTTTGAAATTTTGTCTGTGATGGAACGACAGCATCTTTCAAACACCCTGCCGGGCGTTTTGTGCCCTCTCATAAATAATACCGAAAACCAAGGTTCGGTTTCCGGGTCCTGAAAGACGCGATCAATCTGCACAAACGGACACGCGCAAAGGCAGAGTGGTGCCTTAGCGTTCGTTAGTAAGCCGTTTCGCGTATGACCTGTCGCCCGGTTTCATGAATCGGACATTCTCCATGGAAAAACCCACATCTGCACGTGTGGCAACCTCCCACTTCCTCGTATGCCATGTCACAGTTCTTTTATTATACAATATTATATATGCAATTGCAAGCATTTTTTCGTAAAATAATCACGAAATTTCATTGCGAATTTCCGTGCATATTTGTGCATTATTAACGTATACTTTTTATACTTTATTTTAAAAAAACAAGAAGGCTTCCCAACTCAAAGAAGCCTTCTTGTTTAATTTAAAACTTTTAACTCTTTTAATACGTTTACACAATCTTGAAACGTCTGCTTGTATAAAAACTTTCCTTCGTTTTCGGCTTGAATAATATACTCATCCATTTTGCGCACAATAAAATCAAACTCTTCCCCTTCGTATCTACTCTGTAACTCAGTTTCGGACTCAAGACATCTTTGTTGCAACAATCGATACTCCTCAGTTTCCTTAAATCGCTTTAGCGCCTGTTCATACGAATAATCAACATAACTTTCAAGGTTTGTTTCATTTGTTTTCACTATAGTTCCTCCTTTACACCCTTTCAGGTGTATTTTTCTTACACCCTAAAAGGTTTACGTTATAATTTGAACGAGGTGATATTTATGACATTGTATCCACGCCTAAAAGATTTACGAGAAGATTCTGATTTGACGCAAAAAGATATCGCTGATATGTTACAAACAACACAGCAACAATATTCAAAGTACGAAAGAGGAATCCAAGAAATTCCCGCGCATCATTTGATTACTCTTGCCAAATTTTACAAAACAACAACCGACTATCTGTTGGGCTTAACAAACAAATACTAAATATCTACCATAAATTTATTATACACCTTTTTAGATGTAATGTCAATACGTCTAAAAAGGTGTATTTTTAAATATTCTTAAATATAAGAATTGTCTGTATTGAAAACTTTCCTTTTCTGTTGTATAATAATAATGACTTTATTTAAAAGGAACAAACACATGAAAACTTTTACGATTACAAAAAACGATTCCGGGCAACGCCTCGACAAGTTTTTAATAAAGAGTTTAAAGACGATGCCAAAAAGTCTTGTTTATAAGTCACTTCGCAAAAAACGCATCAAAGTAAACGGAAAGCGCATCACCCACGGCGAACTCATTTTAAACGAGGGCGACTTGTTAGAGGCTTATATTAATGATGAGTTTTTTGAGCAAAAGGATGGGGCGCACGAATTTTTGTCTCTCACGTCTGCACCTTTGGAAATTGTCTACGAAGACGAAAATATTTTAGTCGTGGATAAGCCGCAGGGACTAAGCGTTCACGCGGACGAGACTGAGACTCCCGATACGCTCATCAACCGCATTCAAAAGTATCTTTATGACAAAGGCGAATACGAGCCGGACAAAGACCGAACCTTTTCCCCTGCGCTTGCACACCGCATCGACCGAAACACAACTGGTTTGGTCATCGCCGCCAAGAACGCGGAGAGTCTCCGCATCCTTTGTGAGAAAATCAAATATAAAGAAATCAAAAAGCATTACCTTTGCATCACCTGCGGACATCTGCCAAAAGAAAGTGATACGCTAAAGGCGTTTCATCAAAAGGATGAAAAAACGAAACTTGCCCGCGTATTTTCCGAGCGCGTCCCGGGAAGCAAAGAAATGATTACAAAATATCGCGTGATAAAACGCTATAAAAACCACGATTTGGCAGAAGTGAACCTTATAACAGGTCGCACGCATCAGATTCGCGCGCACCTTGCCTACATCGGTTGCCCCCTATTGGGCGACGGAAAATACGGACGTCTCGGCAAAAATCCGCTTTTAACCCGTCAGGCACTCACCGCCTATAAACTGAAGTTCGAATTTCAGACTGATGCAGGCATTCTTTCCTATTTAAATAATATAGAAATTAAACTTCCGAATCCCTCTTTGGTTTCACCGGAAACAGAGGTGCTTTTATAAAAGGAGTACACAAATGAACGAAATCAAAAAAATTACAAGTTTTACCGTAGACCACACCATAATGGAACCGGGGCTTTTTATTTCCCGTACCGACGGCGACATTACCACCTACGATTTAAGAACAAGAAAGCCCAACTGCGGCGACTATATGGACACGCGTACCATGCACTCGTTAGAGCATATGTTTGCAACATACGTGAGAAGTTCTGGCCTCGCGGACCAAATTATCTACTTCGGTCCCATGGGGTGCCAGACGGGATTTTATCTTCTGGTACGTGACACAAATCACGAAGTCGTAAAATCCGTAATTATGGAAACGCTTGAAAAAATCATTGCCCACACGGGAGAAATGTTTGGAAATACGGAAATCGAATGCGGAAACTTCCGCAATTTAAGCCTTGAAGATGCACAAAAAGAAAGCGAACTGTATTTAGAAGTTTTAAAAAACGACACATTCAACTTCGTTTACCCGAAAGGAGAGTTAAAATGATTGGAATTATCGGTGCGATGGGCGTTGAAATCCGCGCGCTCGCAGAAAAACTTGAAAACAAAGAAGTAAAAACCATTGCTGGTGTGGAATACATGAAAGGCACAATTCACGGAAAAAGTGTTGTGCTCGCTGTTTGCGGTATTGGAAAAGTTTTTGCCGCAATTTGCGCACAAACGATGATTTTAACCTATCATCCGGACGTGATTATCAATTCCGGTGTTGCCGGAACACTTACGGATGAACTTTCCATCGGCGACATTGCCGTTTCCACCCATGTGGTGCAGCATGATATGGATACATCCCCCCTTGGAGACCCGAAAGGTCTCATTTCCGGCATCAATGTGATTGCGTTTCCCGCAGACGGAACGCTCGTAGATAAATTCTCTAACATTTTAGAAGAGAAGGACATAAACTTTAAAACCGGTGTAATCGCTTCAGGCGATCAATTCTTAGCAAGCAAAGAAAAGAAAGACGAAATTGTGAAAAACTTTTCTGCCATCGCCGGCGAAATGGAAGGCGGCGCAATCGGGCATGTGTGCTTTGTAAACAACGTGAAATTCTGTGTTCTCCGCGCGATTTCAGACTGTGCAGACGGAACCGGAGCAGAGGACTACACCGCGTTTTTAAATAAGGCTGCAGATGCCGCCGTTTCTGTGATGGATGCGTTTTTAAGAGATTAAAAAAACAAAAAGGACCCCGCGGGGCCCCTTTTTTATTGCAAAAAAGAAAAACACCGTCTAAACGGTGTTTTTGGAGCGGAAGACGAGATTCGAACTCGCGACGTTCACCTGGGCAACGTGACGCTCTACCACTGAGCCACTCCGGCATTTTATGAAGTTTTGTGAAGATGGTGCCTCCGGGCGGAATCGAACCACCGACACGGGGATTTTCAGCCCCCTGCTCTACCGACTGAGCTACAGAGGCATGGTTGGCGACTCGGA
>JAZRET010000058.1:0-12777 GCA_045660945.1 Congzhengia sp. | reverse complement strand
ATGTCACAGAAACGACAAACTACACTCAACTGATATTCACATACAAAAGAGGTTGACCGCGGCGTCGGTGCCCTCAATCCAAAACGGAAAGGGGCTCGCACACATGCATCAACCTCTTAACTTTAGTTTATCATACGAATGTTCTTGTGTCAAGAACAAAAAAAGAACCCAAGACTTACTTAGGGATGGAGGGCTCCAATCGCCCGCCGGCTTAAGCCGCCTTAGATTCGATTCCATTATACATCAAAGCAAAAATATTGTCAAGAATAAAAAAGAAGCCCTTCGCTTGTTGCAGTCCGCCGGGCATCAATTGCCCGGATTACTGCCCCAGGATGGCTTCATTAATAGTATACGCGATAATGGTTCTAAAATCAAGTCTAAAAATGAAAAAATTTATATTTTGCAATCACAAAAAAAGAGGCGGGGCCCATCAAATCAGGCCCAGCAACCTCTAATGACAGTGTATCATAAAAAATGCTTTCTGTCAATTATATTTCAACAAAAAAAGAGTTGTGACAACTTTTATTGTCACAACTCTCATTATTTTAAAACAATTCACTAATAGAACCGTCGCCGTAGATTCTCTTGATTGCTTCTGCAAACAAAGGTGCAACGGAGAGGGTTTTGATTTTGTCGATTTTCTTATCTTCCGGAATCGGAATGGTGTCGAGTGTTACGAGTTCTAAAATTGGGCAATTCTGGATTCTTTCCATCGCAGGACCGGAAAGAACGCCATGGCTGCAGCACGCATAAACTTCTTTTGCGCCACGTTCAGCAAGTGCTGTTGCGCCGTTTGTGATGGTGCCTGCGGTGTCGATCATATCGTCAACCAAGATAACTTTTTTATCTTTGATATCACCAATGATATTCATAACTTCAGAAACATTCGGTTTCGGACGGCGTTTGTCAATAATTGCAATCGGAACATCGAGTTTTGATGCAAATGCTCTTGCTCTTGTTACGCTACCGAGGTCGGGAGATACCACAACCAAATCATCACGATTGGGGAATTTCTTAAGGTAATACTGTGCAAGCGTTGTGCCGCCCAGCATATGATCAACCGGAATATCGAAAAAGCCCTGAATCTGTGCTGCGTGAAGGTCAAGTGTCAAAATTCTGTCTGCGCCGGCAGCAGTAATCAGATTTGCAACGAGTTTTGCCGAAATCGGATCTCTTGCCTTTGACTTTCTATCCTGTCTTGCGTAGCCAAAATACGGCATAACTGCTGTAATTCTGGATGCAGATGCACGCTTGAATGCATCAATCATAATGAGTAGAGACATCAAGTTGTCATTTACCGGATAAGAGGTTGACTGCACGATAAATACATCTGAACCTCTGACTGTTTCGTTGATGTTAATTGCGATTTCGCCATCAGAAAACATTCCTACATCGGCTTTTCCAAGCGGCAATCCTAAAATTTCCGCAATTTTTGCCGCGAGTGCCTGGTCTCCGTTACAAGCAAAAATCTTTACATCCTTACCATGGTTGATCATTTGTAATACTCCCCTTTTCGTGTTATATATTAATTTAAATTACTTTACAGATTCACAGAACGGATTTGTCTTACATCCGAACCAATAAACCGAACGGCCAAGAAGTGCCCCATTATACGGGATGCAACACGTTCTGTATACTTCTTTTCGATTTCACTCATCGACAAATTCGTGTTGATTACAGTTTTCTTACCGGTAATCAATCGGGAATTGATGATGTCAAAAAGTGCTGCAGTTGTATACTGAGATGAGAATTCACTTCCCAAATCATCTAAAATTAAGAGGTCACATTCATAGAGTTTATCTGCTTTTATCTTTAGTTTTTCTGTGTCTTCCGTACGCTTAAACTTTAATTCTTCGAGCATGGAAAATGTGCGATATGCCGTTTCATAGATGACGGAATAACCTTTCTTTAAAAGTTCTTTTGCAATACAAGTGGAAAGAAACGTTTTTCCAAGTCCCGGAGGACCCATGAAAATCAAATTTTCATTCGTTTTTTCAAAATCTTTCACGTAGTCCTGCGCACGTTTTAGAACTTTGCTCATATAGTCTCTCGGCGCCATACCGTAAGACGTATCGACTTCATCAGAATACATGTTAAGATCAAATGTTTCAAAGCTTTGATCGATGAGCTGCGTAGATAAATTTGACTGCTCATAAGACTTTAAAATGAGCATCTTTTTATAGCAATCGCAAGGCGTTGTGCCGATAGAACCGGTGTCGTTGCACTTCGAGCAACGGAAACGCTCTGAAAGTTCGTCTTCTAAAAAGCCATTTTCAACGAGCATTTTTGTTCTCTTCAAAAGAAGCGCTTTTTGCTCCTTGCGAAGAGAAGAAACTTTTTCCTTTACATCTCCGCCCGAAAGTGCGATACTGTAAAGCTTTAACCCTAAACTTTTAATTTCACGGTCAATTACTTCGATTTCAGGAACGTGGGAAAAGACTTTTTCGCGGCGCATAGATAAATCCTGTTCATTTTCTCTTCTGATGGCTTCATATTCACTTTCAATTGCTCTGTAAATATCTGCATCATACGCCACTTTCGCCACTTCCCTTCTTTGCTACATTTAAAAACGCTCTCTTTTCAAATTCCGCATAATCATATCTGGAATCAGATGTGGGTGTTTTCTTAATGTTCTTTGGCCTCTCGCCTGAAGTTTCCTGTGCTTTTATATTTTCAAGCACTTTATTCATATAACCGAATGCGCATTTCCCCGTGTTTTCCACGGTTATTTCATATGCTTTTTTGATATCTTCTAAGGTGAATTGATTCTCTGTTTGCCACTTCGTAATAAATTCTAACTCTTTCGATGTCAGTTTTCTTTCATTTGCACCAATGATACGCTTCACTTTTCCTGCAAACGCAAAAAGTTCCTCACGCTTTTTGATATGTTTTTTGGCTTTTGCTAAACTATCAATCCCGTTTTCAGCCCATTTCTGCGCTTCTTTTTCCAAAGCGCGCATTGTGGTTTTTCCTTTTGATGCAAAATACTCCACCATAACGCAGATTACTTCTGCCGGGAGTCCGTAATAATCGTGCATCGAATATAAAAGTTCAATATCGGAAGAAGAAAGCGTTTTTCCCAAAATCGTGCTGACGATTTTATAAGTTTGCGAGAGTTTGGAGTTTTCCGCAACTCTTTTTGCAATTTCACCACTTTTATAATGCGGACGAAAATCTGCCTGCTTGGTTTTGAGTCTTACGTCAAACAAAAACTCAATATCAAACTCTGCATCGCTCACACTCGTAAAGTTATGCACTTTTACAAGACCTTCGGATGCACAGAATAAAAACGCATTTACAACGTCTATAACGTTAATATGTAGCGCATCTGCAATATGACCGTTGGAAAGATCGAGTTTTCCCTGATAATACTGCTCTAGCGCATATAGATAAACAGCGAGATAAACAGTATTCCCGGTTTTTATTAACTTTTCACACGCCGCCTCGGGAACACGGATAAAATCCGATTCGGGACCTTGCGATATCGGGTTTAAAATCATTTTCTCACCATCACTATTTTTTCTCACACAAATACACAATAATTATAGCACACATTTTTCGTTTTGTAAACAATCTAAAACCTTTTTTTCGTCATTTTTTTTGAAATTTTCAGACGAAAAAAAAAGAAAACCGGAAAGAATTTCCGGTTTTCTTGTAAATTCGGTAATTATTTACGAAGACCAAGTTTTTCAATGATTGCACGGTATCTTTCGATATCGATTTTCATCAAGTAGTTTAATAAACCACGACGCTGACCTACCATCTTTAAAAGACCTCTTCTTGAATGATGGTCTTTTTTGAACATTTTTAAATGTTCATTTAAGTGGTTGATTCTCTCTGTTAAGATTGCGATCTGAACTTCCGGAGAACCTGTGTCGCTTTCGTGTAATTTGTACTTTGCAATAATTTCCTGTTTTACTTCCGGTCTCATAATTAGACCCTCCTCTTAAAATATTTTTATGCCGAAAACCGAGCGAAAGGTCAAAGTCGAGGCGACGCCAAACACCCAGTTTTGGTAACCAAACGTTATTTTACCACAAAAATTACGATTTGTAAAGCATTTTTTTAAATTTAATGAAGTTTTTCTTCTTTTAGTTTTGAGTATAAAAAAGACTGTGCCTGATACAGACTATAGCGTCCCGATAGCATAAAACTTACCGCACACGCGAGCGCGATTGGAAGTGCACCTTCTGCGCCAAAAACTTCAATCCCCAAAAGAATGGACGCAAGCGGACAGTTTACTGCACCACAGAAAACGGATACAAAACCAATTGCCGCACCAAATTGAGCGCCCAGTCCCAAAAGACTTCCGAATGCACATCCGAATGTTGCACCGATGAAAAACGCCGGCACAATTTCTCCGCCTTTAAATCCGGCAGCGATTGATATGGCTGTGAATATGATTTTCAAAAGAAATGCCTCATATCGCGCATCTCCGGAAAGCGCTCTTGAGATTACTTCCATTCCGGCGCCGTTATAATCATACGTTTTTAATAAAATTGTGAGCAGTAAAATAACTGCACCGCCAACAAAACTGCGAAGATACGAATTGGGAAGAAGTTTTATGGCGCCTGCTTTCCCTTTTTCAATCGCGACACAAAACAAGATACTGAGAACTGCGCACAAAACTGCCAGCACTAAAACCTGAAGCAGTACTCCTGCCGAAATCGCAGGAACAGAAATATCTAAAAAGCGTACCGGTGCAACTCCCATAGAGGTAGACACCAAAAACGCTGTTGCCGAAGATAAGAAACACGGCACCAGCGCACCATACGGAAGCGACCCAACCGACACAACTTCAAGCGCAAAAACCGCAGCTGCAAGCGGTGTTCCGAAAAGTGCAGAAAATACTGCGCTCATTCCGGCACGAACAATGGTGTGGATGCTTTCTTTGCTCATTTTAAGTGTCTTTGCGAACCGGTAGCCGATTGCGGCGCCAAGTTGCAACGCCGCGCCTTCCCTACCGACAGAAGCCCCCAAAAGATGTGATATGGACGCACTGATAAAAATGAGCGGCGCCATTATAAATGGCACGTCTCCGTCTTTTGACACAGACGTAAGCACACGATCTGTATCTAATGCACCAAGTTTTTTAAAAACGCCGTATAAAAGGAAAATAAGTATCCCGCCGGCAGGCAACAAATAGATCAGCCAACTGTTCTCTGCTCTTACATCCGTCACAAAATCGACGCACATATGAAACAGACTTCCGACTACACCACCTATTGCTCCTACAAAAATGGCACAAAAAATCCATTTTCCAAAACTTTTCAGATATTCCCATGGATCTTTTATGACTGTTTTCATTGGCTTCAAAAAACCACTTCCATTTCTTTTTCTTGCGAACAAAAATCCGAACGCCGGGCATTCGGATTTTTTATTTTATTTCTTATTTTGTACTTCCTGAAGTTTTGTATGACGACGCATTTTTACATGGTGCGGCATCGGCTTGATATCGCCTGCTTTTGTGAGTGCCCATCTTGTGCAAACAGGACCAACAAGTTCATAAATCAAAACTGCAAAAAGCGTAATATTTCGAATTAAGTTGCCATCTGCGCCAAGCTGCATTGCCGTTGTACACATACCAAGAGCAACACCCGCCTGCGGCAAGAGTGTAATACCCAAGTACTTGCAAATACTCGGCTCACAGGAAACCATTTTGGCACTTCCAAGTGTTCCAAGGTATTTACCAAGCGAACGGGAAATAATATACACTGCACCAATCACTACGATCGCAACATCGGAAAATACGTTTAGTTCTAACTCTGCACCGCTGATAACGAAAAACAGCGCAAACAAAGGAGATGTCCATTTGTCTGTTTTTTCCATAAGATCGTGCGACAAAGGACAGATGTTACAGAAAATTGTTCCAAGCATCATGCATACAAGTAAAGATGAAAAACTTACATGTACGGGGCCTACATGAAAATCAATCATAGAAAGCGCCGCGGTTAAAAATACGACTGCGATGGTCATATTGAGGCGATTTGTGTTGGAGTTAAACAGTTTTTCAAACTGCGTTAAAACCCATCCCATAATCGCACCGAGTCCCAAAGAACAAACGATTTCTACCAAAGGATTGATGATAATTGACACAACATCAACTGCACCGACAATGAGTGATTTTGCAATACCAAAAGAAACCGCAAAGACAATTAATCCCACAGCATCATCTAAAGCAACAATGGGAAGAAGTAAGTCTGTTAAAGGGCCCTTTGCCTTATACTGACGAACAACCATCAATGTTGCGGCAGGTGCTGTTGCGGTTGCAATTGCGCCTAAGGTAATAACCTGCGGAAGTGTAATTTTTCCCGGCATTAAGAAATAAAGTCCTAAAAGTGCAAGGTCAACAAATACGGTCGCAACAAGTGCCTGAAGAATACCGATGACAAGCGCTTGTTTTCCGGTTTTCTTAAGATCGGAAACACGAAATTCGTTACCGATGGAAAATGCAATAAACCCAAGCGCCACTTCGGAGATTAATCCAAGTGCAGAAACATCTTCATGCGTGGAAAAGCCAAGTCCTGAAATGCCGAGTTTCCCCAAAAAATAGGGACCCACCAAAATGCCGGCAATGAGGTATGCCGTTACCGACGGAAGCTTTAAGGGTTTAAATGCTCTCGTCATCAAAAGGCCTGCTAAAAGTGCGATGGAAACGGATAATAATATGCTCATTTTTCTACCTTCTTATTTAAATATAAAATCGAATTCCAAGAAAACATTATAATGGATTTCCTTCGTAAAGTCAAGTGAATTTCTAATATTTTCCACACAAATTTTTCACAAAAAACAACGAAAAAAACAAGATGAATTTGACATGTTTTTCTGTCGAAAAAACAAGAAACTTTTTTGCCTTTTGCTTGAAAAAAAAATGTCGATATGATACAATAAAATAACCATGAAACGAAAGAAGGAAAACACATGATTTTTGGCGGTTTTCAGAAACTCACACTGCTCGACTTTCCCGGCAAAGTTGCATGCACTGTCTTTACAAAGGGGTGTAATTTTTACTGTCCCTTTTGTCATAACGCCTTTTTGGTGGATGTACAAGGGGAGGAAGAATCTATTTTAAGTACTGATGTGCTTTCTTACCTTAATAAAAGACAAGGTGTGTTAGACGGCATCTGCATCACGGGCGGAGAGCCTCTTTTGCACGATGAGATAAAAATATTTATAAAAGACGTAAAATCGCTTGGGTTTTCTGTAAAACTCGACACAAACGGAAGTTTTCCCGAAAAATTAAAGGAGCTCGTAAACGCAGGACTGATTGATTATGTGGCGATGGATATTAAAAATTCCTTTGAAAAATATCCTGAAACCGCAGGGTACGAAAATTTAGACCTTTCCCCGATTTTAAAAAGCATTGATATTTTAAAATCAAGTGTGGTTGACTATGAATTTCGCACAACAGTATCTTCTCCTCTGCACTCCGTTTCAGACATAGAAAAAATCGCACAACATATTGTGGGTGCAAAAAAATATTTTTTGCAAAATTATGTCGATTCCGGGCATATTCTTGGCAAAAATTTGTCTCCGATAGACGAAAAAACGCTTTTGGAAATGGAGAAAATCGCGCAAAAATACGTAAAAACCGCACAGATACGCGGAAAATAAGCCACTTGTGCATTTTCGTGCAAAAACACAATATATTGTGCTTTCCCTATTGACAACGCACATTATATGTGATAGAATAAATTCAAATCGACCAAAAAAATTACAATCAGGAGGGGCATAGATATGTATAATGTAGTAAAAAGAGACGGAAAGCTTACCGCTTTTGACCTCTCAAAAATCAGCGGCGCAATCAAACAAGCGTTTGATGCCTGCAACAGACAGTATCATGAAGACGTAATCGACTTTCTTGCTTTAAAAGTTACAGCAGAATTTGAGCCGAAAATTGACGATATGAAAATTGAGGTGGAACACATTCAGGACAGTGTGGAATCCGTCTTAATTAAGGCTGGCTATGACGATGTTGCAAAAGCGTATATCGTATATCGTCGCCAGCGCGAAAAAATCCGTAATATCGGCGCAACCATGGTGGACTATAAAGCCATCGTTGACAACTACTTAAACATCAACGACTGGCGCGTAAAGGAAAACTCTACCGTTACATACTCTGTCGGCGGTTTGATTTTAAGTAACTCCGGTGCGATTACTGCAAACTACTGGCTTTCTGAAATCTATGACGATGAAATTGCCAACGCGCACAGAAACGCCGATATCCACATTCACGACCTTTCCATGCTCACAGGTTACTGTGCAGGTTGGTCTTTAAAACAGTTAATTCAGGAAGGCTTGGGCGGTGTTCCCGGAAAGATTACTTCTTCTCCGGCAGGTCACCTTGCTACACTCTGTAACCAGATGGTTAACTTTTTGGGTATCATGCAGAATGAGTGGGCAGGCGCACAGGCGTTCTCCTCTTTTGATACATACTTAGCACCTTTCGTTAAAGTAGACAACTTAAGTTACGAACAGGTGAAAAAGTGCATCGAGTCCTTTATCTACGGCGTAAATCCCCCGTCTCGTTGGGGTACACAGGCGCCTTTCTCCAACATTACACTCGACTGGGTTGTTCCGAATGACCTTGCTGAATTAAACTGTATCGTTGGCGGAAAAGAAGTTGACTTTAAGTACAAAGACTGTCAGAAAGAAATGGATATGGTAAACAAAGCCTTCATTGAAATCATGATCGAAGGCGACGCAAACGGAAGAGGCTTCCAGTATCCGATCCCGACCTACTCTATCACGTCTAACTTTGATTGGTCCGATACAGAAAACAATCGTCTGTTATTCGAGATGACTTCTAAATACGGAACACCGTACTTCTCTAACTACATCAATTCCGATATGGAACCGAGTGACGTCAGAAGTATGTGCTGTAGACTCCGTTTAGACCTTCGTGAACTCCGCAAAAAATCCGGTGGTTTCTTCGGTAGCGGTGAGTCCACAGGTTCTGTCGGCGTTGTAACCATCAACATTCCGAGAATCGCATACCTTGCAAAAGACGAAAAAGATTTTTATAACCGTCTTGACAAGATGATGGATATTTCTGCGCGTTCTTTGAAAGTAAAAAGAACCGTTATCAGTAAACTCTTAAACGTAGGTCTTTACCCCTACACCAAGAGATACCTGGGAAGCTTTGATAACCACTTCTCTACCATCGGTTTGGTTGGTATGAACGAAGCTTGCTTAAACGCTTCCTGGATTAAAGAAAACTTAACACAGGAAAAAGCACAACAGTTTACAAAAGACGTATTAAATCACATGAGAGAGCGTCTTTCTGACTATCAGATGGAATACGGTGACCTTTACAACTTAGAAGCAACACCTGCAGAATCTACCGCATTCCGTCTTGCAAAGCACGACTTAAAACACTATCCGGATATCGTAACAGCCGGAGAAAAAGACGGTACACCTTACTACACCAACAGCTCTCACTTACCTGTTGGTTATACAGAAGACATCTTCACCGCGTTGGACATCCAGGATGAACTCCAGACACTTTACACATCCGGTACAGTATTCCACGCATTTTTAGGTGAAAAAATGCCTGACTGGAAATCTGCAGCAAACCTCGTTCGTAAAATCGCTGAAAACTACCGTCTGCCTTACTACACACTTTCCCCGACCTATTCTGTATGTAAGACACACGGCTACATCGCAGGTGAACAGTTTACTTGTCCTGAATGCGGTAACGCTACAGAAGTTTACAGCCGTATCACCGGTTACTACCGTCCCGTACAGAACTGGAACGATGGTAAGTCTCAGGAATACAAAGAACGTAAAGTTTACGATATTGAAAATTCCAAACTGACAAAAACCGGAAGAGATTCCGCTCCTGCAGACTGTGGATGCGTAGCAGCAGACGCTGCCCCCATCGCAGACGGAAACTACATTTTCACAACAGAAACATGTCCGAACTGCAAAATTGCATGCTCTATCTTAGACAAAAACAACATTCCTTATACAAAGCTTTTAGCTTCTGAAAATAAGGAACTCGCAACAGCACTTGAAATCAAACAAGCACCGACCTACGTCATCGTAAAAGACGGCTTGGTGACAAAAATTTCCGGTGTGTCTGACATCAAAAAAGCACTCAAAGTTTGAGGAAACAGTTATGAATATTTATGATTTAATCATCATTGGCGGCGGCCCTGCGGGGCTGACCGCCGCAATCTATGCAGGAAGAGCCAATAAAAAGGCTTTGATTTTAGAAAAAGGTACATTCGGCGGTCAGATTACATCTTCCCCGAAAGTCGAAAATATCCCTGGCTTCGTAAGCGTAACAGGAAATGAATTTGCCGAAAAATTGGTCGAGCAAGCCATGGCTTTAGACGCTGAAATCGAATGCGTTGAAGTTTTAAAGGTTGTTCCCGGTTCGCCGCACAAAGTCATTACCGACGAAGGCGAGTTTTTCGGAAAAGCAATCATCGTTGCAACCGGAACAAAACACCGCTTGTTGGGACTCGAAAAAGAAGAAGACTTCATTGGAAACGGCATTTCTTTCTGTGCAGTTTGCGATGGCGCTTTTTACGAAGGAAAAACCGTTGCGGTCATTGGCGGTGGAAACTCTGCCCTTCAGGAAGCGCTCCTTCTTTCCGAACTTTGTAAAAAGGTTTACGTTGTGCAGAATTTAGATGTTTTAACCGGCGAAGATAAACTGCAAAAAGGCGTTTATGGAAAGGAAAATATTGAAGTGATCCTTGGCTCTGTTGTAGAATCCCTTTTAGGTGATACAGAACTTACCGGAATTCGCATCAAAAATGATGCTGAGAGTCAAGAACTTATGCTCGATGGCATCTTTGTTGCCATCGGTTTAATTCCGCAAAACGACGCGCTTTCCGGCGTTGTAACTTTAAATGACTACGGCTATGTTGATGCCGATGAAAACTGCCGCACCAATGTAGACGGCATTTTCGTTGCAGGCGACTGCAGATCAAAGCGCATCCGTCAGGTTGCAACTGCATGCGCCGACGGCGCCGTTGCCGCACTTGCTGCTTGTGATTTTATAAGTGAATAAAAATATTATCCCCCCCAATCGCAACCGCGGTTGGGGGTTCTTTTTTATTTGTGTATGGTGGATTGGTATTCCCTTTTTCTTTTCGGTAAATAATTATATTCAAATATCCAATTGTTGTTCCTTTTAAAGTATGATACATTATAATTAAGAAAATAGGCAAGGAGTGATAAAAGATGATTCAGACTGTAACCGGTCCAATCGAGCGAAAAGATGTGAAAGCCGTGCTTGCACATGAACACATTCTATCTGATTTAAGACCGCTCGTTGCACCTTTAGATAACGGTGTTTTTTATGATAAAGTTTCACTTGAAAATTATGGTGAGCTTTCAAGAAACCCCTATGCGGTTTTAGATAATGCAGTTCTGGATGACAGAAACTGCTTAATCGATGAATTTGCACGTTTAAAAGAAGCAGACTGCAATTTGATAATAGACGTAACAACGAAAGATTTTGGAAGAGACCCTGCTTCTTTAAAGAAACTCTCTGAAGATACCGGAATCTATATTGTTGCAGGCTCTGGATGCTATATCGACCCAGCGGTTTCGATTGAGTTAAAGGCAAAAACTGTTCCCGAACTTCGCAATATCATTTTAACCGATCTCAACATCGGCATGGACGGAACAGATATCAAAGCCGGTGTGATTGGCGAAATCGGCTCCGGAATGGAAATTTCTGAAAATGAATATAAATTCCTGCAGGCTGCAGCAGAAGCGCAGGCAGAAACCGGCGTCGGAATGCATATTCATGCGTGCCTTTGGAATGCAGAAGGGTTAAAAGCACTAAAATACGCCGTTTCAAAAGGCGCAAATCCCGAAAAGATTTGCGTTGACCACGTGGATGTAATGCTCAATCGAGACTATATCTTGGGCATCTTAAACGAAGGCGCATATGTAGAATTTGACGACTTCGGAAAAGAATATTACGTGGACCGCCGAAACAGAAACCTTCTTCTCCACTCTTTTGCAACTGATGTGGAAAGAGTGAAATTCTTAAAAGAATTGGTGGACAAAGGTTTTGCAAAACAAATCCTCATTTCAAACGATATTTGCCTCAAGAGTATGCTTCATAAATACGGCGGATGGGGTTACGACCATATTTTTAAAAACATTGTTCCAATGATGGAGGACTTCTCCATCTCAAGAGAAGATATTCAAACGATTCTTTATGAAAATCCGTTAAACTTTGTGGAAAGGGGCTGATTTTTTGAAATTTATTGACTGCAGTGCTTGTATCGGTCTTTCAAGCGTCAACCACGAAATTATCAATCACGAAAACTATTATGTTTACGAAAAAGTGCGTCAGGCACGAAACGCAAAAGAACTTTTGGACGAAATGGATTTTTGCGGTATTGACAGTGCGTTTATCTACCATCAGGTGATGGTGGAAAGTGACCCGGAATACGGAAATAAAATCATTTTAGAAGAAGCAAAAACAGCCCCCGACAGACTGTTCCCCACCTGGACGCTTCTTCCTTCCATCACGGAAGAAAACTTCGCTCCCGAGATTTTAATCCCGGAAATGCAGAAAAACGGCGTGAAAGCACTTCGTGCGTATCCGAAAAAATTCCGTTTCTTCCTTGACAGAATCACGATGGGTGACATGCTCGACGTAATGTGCGAGAAAAAGATTCCGTTATTTTTATCTCCGCAAGACGGATGGGAAGATATTTTTAACACCTTAAAGAACTTCCCCGATTTAACCGTAATTATCACAAACTACGGCTTGTGGGGTTCAGACAGATTCTTCTTCCCGTT
>JAZRET010000057.1:0-4336 GCA_045660945.1 Congzhengia sp. | reverse complement strand
ATCTATCTGTTCCTGTATGCCTGCAATTGTCGGTGCGAACTTTGACGATTTGACAAAGTTTTTAACTGCGTGCTTTACGATATGAACGTCTATGTCCCCGAATGCGTCCCACCATACATTGACAGTGGCAGTGAGATTGTCTCCGCCAAAGGCAGACGGATATGCGCATTGCAGATATCCAAGGATCTGTTTTGTTTCGTCTCGCGTCATGCGTCTTCCAACCTTTCTGCGAAGGTCATATCCTTCGCGCTTTTGAATCCTCTGTCGAGATAGTTGCCTTCATACACCTTGATAAAGTTGTTCGGTCTGACAAACCAGTCGAACGTGATGATAAAGTCTGTTTTCTGTCCCAGAAGGAACGGCGATTGTGATATCATGTTCACCGCTTCAAGTACGCTTTCGATTCCGTACTGCCGTATACGTGCCACTAATGCGTCGTGTCGTTTCGTCCCCGACTTGATTGTTGTGACTTTGTTAAGCGGTAACTGATTCCACGCTTCAATCACGGCTTTTATATCCTTCTGCAAACTGGTGCGTTCTTCGTCAGAAGAACAAGCATCTTTGATGCTGTTATTAATATCTTTATCTATCTCTATATCTTTCTCTTTCTCTGTGTGGACAATGTCCACAGTAGTGTCTGCGCTTTGTCCACATTCCGGAAGTTGTTTTTGTCTGCTTCTTTGAACGCGTTTCTGACCGGCGTAGTCCGTTTCTTTGCCAATCAACTCCCTGTAATCAGTGATAACGTACACTCCGTTATCGTCTCGATAGATAAGATTCAGTTTCGCAAACAGTTCCATTGCAACGATAATCGTGTCTCGATCGAAGTATTTGCATTCGCGTTGGATCTTGTCCACGTCATACGGAATAATGACTTCTCCAAGTGTCCTTTGCAGTACGCCGTTCGTTCCAAGCGTCATCAGACATAACATCTGATAGATCACAACGTAATTTGCGCCATTCTTCTGCGACATCAGGAAGTCAACAGCATCACTTGTCATGAACGTGTTTTTCAACTTGATCCAGAATAGTTTCTTTCCTGTTGCCATCATTTCCCCTTTCCGTTCCGGAACAAAGGATCTGCTTCGTCATAGACTGTCAGAAACACGTCAGCACCGCTTTTATACTGTTTGAATCCAAGCCCGTGCAGTGTGGCGATCTTCTTCCAGTAAGAGATTTCCTTTTTCCCCGAAAACTCATGCACCTGTCCGGTGCTTTTGAATAACACCCTATACATGACTATGCCCTTTTGAACGTAGCGACGTTCCGCTTTGTTGTGGTGTCGTATGCTTTGCCGGATGCGATGATCACACCCATTTCCTTCAGTTCTGTCAGTCTTGGCTTTACTGCGTTCAGGTCCGCAAAGCCTAATGCAGTAGCAATCTGCCTTGCTGTCATTTCCTTATCACCTAATGTTTCCAGTATGATCCTGCAGCGTTTGCTTGTCGGTGTCTTCAGATAAGATTCCAATCTCGTTTCCTTTGTGATGTTCATTACTACACCCCCAATCCGTCGATATAATGGTTTCCAAGTCCTGCAATTATGATCAGGCCTAAAATGATAACGAACGGCAATGCCTTATCCAGCGGACTTCCTTTTCTGATTCTGTATTTTTTCATTCTTCTGCACCTCTCTGATTCCTTCCTTGATTCTGCGTCTGTTATTGAGCAACCTCACCACGCCTTCAAATGTTGGTGTCATTTTCCCTGTTAGTTGCTGCGTGATCTTATATGACAGATACTCTTCCTGCGTCTGTTCCTGCAGTTGCTTTTCGTGCCAGTTTGTCATTTTCTTAACCATTTGAACTTTTCACAGGCACGACAATTGAACCTGCGGCGTTTGCCTTTTTCCTGGCATATTCCGACCAAACCGCTTTCGCTGTATGATTCATCGAAATACTGGCAATCGACGCACAGTTCGTTCTGCCACGCTTCTGTGTGTTCGTATTCAATTACGGCAAATAAACATTTTGGGTCGGGCCACTTGACTGTGACCGAATCAGATGTGATTGTAGACAAGGCTTTGTTTACCTTGTTTTGGACTTCGGCGCACGTTGCGCCTTCGATGATGATAGTTTGTAACATAAAAAATACACCTCCATTCTTGAAGGTGCATTTTATACCATTTCGGGTAGTCCCCTGCCCTATTTAACTATTCCGTTCCTTATGATTATCGGAGTAGTTGGTTCTATTCTTCCCCTGCGGAAGTCGTGCAAACTTCCGCTTGTAGGACGGTATAAAATACACCTATCAATATTCTACTATCTTGCCTTTTCTCTATTTGTTGTCTATAATTATACCACCAATTGTTATTGTTGACAACTTAATCTTTTGAGGGGGAAAATTATGAAAATCTTTATGTTTATTGCTGGCGCTATTTTGATTACTTGCGGTCTTCTATTATGTCTCGCATCACCTATTCTTGGTATTGTCTTCGTTCTTCTCGGTGTGATCGGCATCCTTGGCGGTAAAAAGTACAAACCAAAATCGCAGACGCAAACCTTTGTTCCTGTTGAAGAACAAAACAAACAGACTTTTGTTGAACCGGATCGCCTTCTTGTCGCCGGATTCGACCATCACCAGCCTGCCCTTCGTTCGCTTCTGACTGACGAAAATCCTGACTATAATCTACCGAAAAAGCAGTTTATCGATGAAGTTATCGATCGTGCCTATCAATTTTATCCGGAACGGTACGCTGCACGTCTGGAACATGAAGACAACGAATATGATCCGAATGCCATTGCTGTATATGTCGATGATATCAAAATCGGATATATAGCGAGAAAGGATCAGTCAATTGTTGATATGTCCAAATCGTATGAAGTCGAGATCTTCGGTGGCAAATACAAAGAATGCGATTACAGCGAAACGGATCTGGATGGCAATCCGGAAAACATCATAAAAGACGAAACGCCGGTCAAGGCTAGAATCTATGAAGTATAAAGCAGGTCTTTGTTGACCTGTTTTTTTTAAATAAAAAAAGAGCAGACTAATGCCTGCTCTTGTAAAAAGACCGGCGAACATCAAACCGTTCTTTTTATCATTTCTTTTAAGTCATCAATTTGTGCTTTCAGCGTTTCTATTTCCTTTTCCACGACAGGAATCCTTGTGGCAAAATCATTGTGTGCGCGTACTTCCCTAGTTAGTTCAGAGATCTTCTCATCAGTTACTGCATCGTGGGAATTGTTCGAAATTAAGACACCTATCAAAGTGATACTACCAGTAATTAATGCTATGACAATTCCTTCTGTTATCATGACGATCACTCCTTTACACGTAATACCTGAAGCGTTGATTTCTTAACATTGGCTTTGTTGAATTTTGCCTTTGACAGATACGGAAAATGCTTCGCAACAAAAAAGCGGATTTTCCGTCCGCCTTCTGCTAAATTATTATTACCGATATACATTAGGACGTGTTGTGATCCGGTCTTCTTCTTGTATCGTATGATATCGCCTGGCTTTAGTACATCTTTGACAATTTTCTTCCCTTTATAGACCACTTCAAAACCGCTCACCGAAGGGAACGCTTCTTTGTTTCCTTTCAGCACTTTTGTTGTTGTGCCAAGTGCTGCGTAGATAACAGTGTTAATGCAGTAACCGCAATCAGAATACTCCACTCTGCTGTCATATCCTCGCTTATTCATTGCTTTTTTCATTAGTGCTGTTGGCGCACCAGTTTTTTTCTTGTATGAATACTTCTTTGTAGGCGTTCCAACGGGCCATGCTAACTCTTTAGCCTTTGCTACAAGTTTATCTGCTTTTGGTGTTTTGGGAACTGTGAGTTCCGGAGTTGGAACTGTGAGTTCCGGTTTGGTTGTTGTCTTGATATATTTTTTCGCTTTGGCAATGGTCTTTGCTCCAACTATTCCATCGACTTCAAGACCTTCTGTCTTCTGGAATATCATTGTCGCCCTGTATGTCTTTGCTCCAAAGTCCCCGTCTACCGTTAATTTGAAACCGCCATAGCAGTTAAGGAACTTCTGCCACAACTTAACAGCATTACCTTTTGACATGATCTTCAGCGTTGGTGCTGGCAGACTGCCGGTATGCGTTGCTGTTGGTTTTGTGATCGCCTTAATTACTTCTACGTGTGCAAATACCCAGCATACGAATGTGCAGCACCACGGTTCGCCTATGTTCTTCCCATAGTACCATTCATTGTATTCGACCTTATTAGAACCACTTGGGCTTTCCTTTACTCCAAGTTGCAGCATTGCAGTTAAGATGACCATACTTGCAGTTACATCTGCGTTGTATCTTGGTCGTACAAAGCACAATACCTGCGACTTGTACCTTGTTCTCATCTGTACTTGTCCGCCGTTGGTATTGTTCCCG
>JAZRET010000056.1:0-5047 GCA_045660945.1 Congzhengia sp. | reverse complement strand
CTAAAGACAAGTTCAACCTGTTTATTGCGCGCATCAACAGAACGTCTCAAAATTTTTTGAGACGCGATATTTTCTTTTTTTAATCCTGCTTTTTTGTACGCTTTTGAAAACACATCGTCAATCAAAGTTCCGAGTGGTACTTTGATATTACTTACCTTTACAAACATAATTCCTCACACAAATTCACATAAAACGGTATTGGAAACATAGATGCCCTGCTCTGTAAACCGAAGGTTGTCGCCGTGATATTCGAGCAGTCCGTTTTCCTGATATTTTTTTATGGTATCTCCAAAGCGTTCCGTTAGAGAAACGCCGAACTTTTCTACAAATTCTTTCTGCGAGACGCCACACATCATCCGAAGTCCCAAAATCAGAAACTCGCTCATTTGGTCTTCTTTTGAAATCTTTATAACGTCTTCTTTTTCTTCCGGATTTTTTAGATACTTTTCAAAGTCTTCCGTATTGGAATAACGCACGTCTTGAAAATAGGAATGCGCCGCTACGCCGCACCCGATATATTCTTCACACTTCCAGTAGCGCGTGTTGTGTTTTGATTCTTTCCCGGGCTTTGCAAAGTTTGAAATTTCATACTGATAAAAACCCGCTCTTTTTAATTCTTCCACAATCGTTTGATACATTTTAAATTCTGTATCTTCATCGGGCAAAATGATTTTTCCGCTTTTTGCCGCTTCTGTTATGCGCGTTCCCTCTTCTAAAATGAGGCCATAACATGAAATATGGGAAACGGGAAGAGCGATTAGACCCTCAATACTTTTTTTAAGCGACTCCACCGTTTGCCCGGGAAGAGCGAACATTAAATCTGCGCTGATGTTTAAAAAGCCCGCTTTTTCTGCCTGAAGCACACAGGCACGCGCATCTTCTGCCGAATGAAGTCTTCCAATCTTTTTGAGCTCTTCCTCGTTTAAAGACTGCACGCCGATGCTCAAGCGATTTGCGCCTGCTTTTTTTAGCGCACAAAATTTTTCAAAATCCGCCGTTTTGGGATTGCATTCCACCGTGATTTCGGCATCAGGGAGTACGCGGAAATTTGTGAAGATTTCGCCCAAAAGTTCCGTTAAAATTTCTGTGTCCAAAGACGTCGGCGTGCCGCCGCCCAAATATACCGTGTCGATTTCTTCGCCGCGATAGATTGAAAACTCTTTTTTAAGTGCCTCTAAATATTCCCTTTGCTTATCGTAATGCGCAGAATACGAAACAAAGTCGCAATAATCACATTTTTTCAGACAAAACGGAAGGTGCACATAAAGTCCCCTACTCATCGATTTTAAGCACGGACATAAACGCCTCCTGCGGCACTTCAACAGAGCCCACCTGACGCATTCTCTTTTTGCCCTCTTTCTGTTTTTCCAAGAGTTTTTTCTTTCTCGTGATATCGCCACCGTAACATTTTGCAAGCACGTCTTTACGCATTGCTTTTACGGTTTCGCGGGCGATGATTTTATTTCCGACTGCCGCCTGAATCGGAATTTCAAAGAGTTGGCGCGGAATTGCAGTTTTGAGTTTCTCCGCAATTTTTCTGCCTCGGGCATACGCCTTTGTGGAATGCACGATAAAGGAAAGTGCGTCCACCATTTCGCCGTTTAATAAAATATCCAGTTTAATTAAATCAGACTTTTCATATCCGCAAAGTTCATAGTCAAAAGAAGCATAACCTTTGGTTCTTGATTTTAACGTATCAAAAAAGTCATAGATGATTTCATTTAAAGGGAGTTCATAGTGAAGTTGCGCGCGGGTAGAGTCGATGTACGTAGTATTTTTATAAACGCCGCGGCGCTCCTGACAAAGTTCCATAATATTTCCGATAAACTCTGTCGGACACATAATATCTGCATTTACCATTGGCTCTTCCATATAGTCAATTTCACTCCCGTCAGGAAGATTTGATGGGTTTGAAATGTCAATCATTTCGCCGTTGGTTTTCATAACTTTATAGATAACGCTCGGTGCGGTGGTCACTAAATCAAGATTATATTCACGCTCTAAACGCTCCTGAATGATTTCCATATGCAGAAGTCCCAAAAAGCCACAACGGAAACCAAAGCCAAGTGCCACAGATGTTTCGGGTTCAAATGCTAAAGACGCGTCGTTTAACTGAAGTTTCGCTAAAGCATCCCTTAAATCATCATATTTTGCGCCGTCTGCCGGATAAATACCGCAGTAAACCATCGGGTTTACCTGCTTATATCCTGCAAGCGGTTCTTTTGCGGGATTATTTGCAAGCGTTACCGTGTCACCCACACGGGTATCGGAAACGCTTTTGATTGCTGCGGTTAAATAGCCAACTTCCCCGGTCATAACTTTTCCGCTGTTTAAAAAGCCGGAGGGATTTAAGTATCCCGTTTCCACAACATCAAACTCCGCACCGTTAGACATTAAGCGGATACGGTCACCTTGTTTAATTTCTCCGTCGATTACACGGAAATAAATAATAACACCTTTATAAGCATCGTACACGCTATCGAAAATGAGTGCCTTTAGCGGCGCTTCGGTGTTTCCCTTCGGAGGCGGCACGATTTTTACAATCTGTTCTAAAACATCTTCAATGCCGATGCCGTTTTTGGCAGAAATTCTCGGTGCATCTTCTGCCGGAATTCCAATCACATTTTCAATTTCTTCAATTACCACTTCGGGCTGCGCCGCAGGAAGATCAATTTTATTCACAACCGGCATAATTTCCAAATCATGGTCAAGCGCAAGATAGGTGTTTGCCAAAGTCTGTGCCTCAATGCCCTGAGATGCATCGACAACTAACACCGCACCTTCGCAGGCAGCAAGACTCCTTGAAACTTCATAGTTAAAGTCTAGGTGTCCCGGTGTGTCGATGAGGTTTAAGATGTATTCTTCTCCATTGTTCGCGCGATACTTGAGCCGAACTGCTCTCGCTTTAATTGTGATTCCGCGCTCTTTTTCTAGTTCCATATTGTCTAAAACCTGACTCTCCATTTCGCGCTCTGTCATCGCACCCGTCTTTTCTAGAAGGCGGTCTGCGAGTGTGGATTTGCCGTGGTCTATATGTGCAATAATTGAAAAATTTCTGATGTTTTTCTGATTGTCCATAGAATTCTCCGTTTCTGTGATTTTCTCGAAATTTATTTGCCGTTTTCCTTCTGCATTTCCTGCATCCTTTGCTTTAATGCTGCCATTTGCCGCGGTGTAAACCCTTTGTTTGTCCAGGTGCGGCTGTTGTTTTTTGCCTCAATTACGAGGGCAAAATATTCATTCCCGTCTTCGGGGGTATCAAAGTGCATTTCATATCCGTCAATTAACGACGCGAATTCCTGAAGCGGATAGTCAAGTTTTAACATCTGCAAAAATTCGCCCATTAAAAGGTTCACTTCATTTTTATGTTTTAAAATCTTCTCAAAAATTTTCTCTATGTTTTCCAAAATCTCAGGGATTTCCGTGTAATAAAGGTCGAGATGTTTTAAAAAATCTTCCTTACAATTCGGTACGTACCTTGGTTTTCCCTCGGTTGCTTTCAGGATGGTTTCAATGAGTGCCCCAACATCTTCGCCGACTGCATATGCCAAATGTTCGTCCGAAACCATATAGTCCCTTCCCGAAAATTCCTTTAAAACAGTTTCTGCTTCGTTTCTTTCCAGGGATTCGTTTTTGTGACTGTTAAAGATTTTGCAAAAGATGTCAATCGGCAAAACACCATAGAGGTTTACGGCAGCCACCGCGTATGAATCAATGAGCCGCACACGTTCATCATATGTTTTTGTTTCTGCCATAAAAATCCCTCCTTAGAGTAAATACGTTTTTCTTTCTCTGTTTTCATAGTATACGCCATGCGTAAATCCAATGTTTTTTAGCATCACAACCGCCTCTTCAAATGCTGCACCGAGGTTTTCTGTTTTGTGCGCATCGCTTCCAAGAGAAACGTTTCTGCCTCCAAAATCATAGTACCGTTTTAAAATTCTCTCGTTTGGCATAAATTCCTGCCATCCAAGCGGAAAACCTGATGTGTTCACTTCCAGAGTTTTCCCCGTTTTTATGATTGCTTTTAAAATTTTTTCGATTCCCTTATCGTAGTCTGATACATCAAGTTGATATCCTAATGCGCCGTTCGTGTAGCGGAACGGAAATGTAAGATGCGTTACAATATCTACGTCGGCGTTTTCGCACAATTTCAGATATTCCTTATAGTAAACCTCTATCACTTCTTTTACGAACGTTATATCCCCTTTTTTTGCGATATCCATCAAATTGTCGCCATAGGGATTGTCCGGAAAATATTTTTTGCAAATTGGCGTGGAATGAATTGAGCCTAAAATGCAATCAATGCCTTCGATTTCGTAAAGTTCTTGATAAGGGTAAGTTTCGTCTGTCAACGGGTCACCGAGTTCCACTCCCGCCAAAACTTTAAGCTGCCCCTGATAGCGCTTTTTCATCTCATTTGCCTCTTTTACCGATGCACGGATGTTTTCATGGAGCGAAAAATCCTTGTGCACAGGAAGATTGTGGTCTGCCACAGTAATTCCCGAAAAGCCAAGCGCAATCGCTTTTTCACATTGCTCTTCCATCGTTGCGCTTCCGTCAAAGGAATATGTTGTATGTACGTGGCAATCAAAACGTTCCATCAGGTAGCTCCTTATAAATATTCTCATTTTATTTTATCATAAATTTACGCGGGAAACAAGATTTTTTCTCTTACTTTTACAAAAAAAGAAGCCGCAGTTATCAAAAGAACCTCTCATCCTTTTCGATATCAAACGACTTCTCTTCCGATGCGTTGTTTCTCTTTTTTCATCAAAACACTGTGCTTATTTGTGTTTTCCCGTAAAACACTTGTCTTTCTTTCCTCTTCTATGCCGATTGCTTCACTTTTTCGCTTTTTAACTAAATCTAATTTGCAGCGCAAAAACTCGGCATACGCACTTCGCATCTTTTCTATTTTTAAGTAACAAGCTTGTTTCTCCTCGAGTGCGCTTCTTTGGCCGATTCTTGCGCATTCGCTATCCGCTCGTTACAGTTTTATTTTGTGTTTTATTGTTGCTTTTATAATATTATTATAATTTTTCTA
>JAZRET010000055.1:0-6221 GCA_045660945.1 Congzhengia sp. | reverse complement strand
TTTTTTGTGTTTAATGTTTGCCCATTTGGAATGTCCTGACATTGTTTCATCTCTCCTAATTTTGATATCGTATATTTTTTTTCATTTCACAAAAACTAATAAAAACCCACGAAAGGATTTTATATGTAAATGGAATATTTAAAGGCTTTTTTGGTTGGCGGCGCGCTCTGTTCCGTCGCACAGATTTTAATTGATAAATGTAAACTCACTCCCGCCAGAATTTTAGTAATTTACGTAACTTCCGGCGTCTTTCTGACGCTCATTGGCGCTTATGAACCCTTAGTGAAATTTTCCGGTTGCGGCGCAACAGTACCCTTAACGGGATTTGGATATGTCCTCGCGAAAGGCGCCCAAAAAGGCATTCAGGATTTCGGCTTTTGGGGCATCTTTTCCGGTGGACTCTCCGGCTCTGCCGCAGGGATTGCCGCCGCCGTCTTTTTTGGACTGCTTGCCGCAATCATTTTTAAACCAAAATCTAAAAAATAGTGCCTGCTTCTGACATACTGTAATATCGCTCTCCGGCCACAATGATGTGGTCGACTACTTCTACGTCAATACTGTTTAAAAGTTCTAAAAGTATTTGTGTGGTGCGACGGTCTTCTGCCGAAGGTCTTAAGGTGCCGTTGGGATGATTATGTGCAAAAGCAACCGTTGACGCGTTGTGTTTTAGCACCTCTTCCACAACCAGCCTCGGATATGCCTCAAGTTGATCAATTGTTCCTGAAATAATCGTCCCACTCCAATGAACGCGACGGTTTGCGTCTAAACAGATCAATGCAAATTCTTCGTTCTTTTTGCCGCGAAGCATAGAAAGCGCATATTCTCCAAGCGCACAAGAATCCGGAATGAGAGAGTTTTTCTCATACCTTGAATTTTCATATGCACGGAAAAGATGTGGCATCATAGATAAAAGTACCGCCGTATTTTGGCCCACTCCCGGAATTTTCTGAAGCGATTCCGGATCTGCATCAAAGACATTCGCGAGCGTTCTATATTCATCTAAAATCGCATGTGCGAGTTCATTTGTATCAACACGCGGGATTGCATAAAAAAGAAGCAGTTCTAAAATTTCGTGCTCCTCAAAACCTTGAAATCCGTAATCTATAAAACGCTTTCTTACGCGCCCACGGTGGTCTTTATGACAGTTGTCTTTTTTCTGTGCCATTGAAGTTTCACCCTTAACATCAGTATCACACTATATTTTACACTCTTTTTGATAAAAATTCAACCTTTTTTACAAAATTTCATAAAATATCAGGCGCATCTTTTCCGCCCCCTGCATAAAATGATAGCATAGTAAATTTTATGATCGGTGGTTAGAATATGCAAAACTGTTATATTACATTTACCTCGCAGACAAGAGCAAATCAACTCAAAAAAATCGCACACCAGAACGGTCTTCCTGCTCAAGTAGTGCAAACACCAAAAGAATTGAGTCACGGAGGATGTTCTTACTGTTTGCGTTGTGAACGAAGATACTTAGGAAACATTATTTTGTTAAGTCAAAAAAACAAAATTTCTTACAGCCGTATTTTTGTGGCATTTTTTGATCCAAGCGGCGAAAAGTATTTTGATGAATATTAAAATCGGAGCCGTGTATCACCGGCTCCAACTTTTTATGTACAAATAATCGTTGCATTTTTCTTACTTTTGATGTATAATATAAAAGTCATTTTTAGTTTGAGGTGCAAATATGTTTGAAAAATTATCCTTTATTGAAGAGCGCTATGAAGAACTGAGCAAAAAAATTTCTGATCCGGAAGTAATTTCCGATCAGGCACAGTTTGCAAAACTTTGCAAAGAGCAGTCTGACATCGCGCCAATCGTTGAAAAATACAGAGAATACAAGAGGCTGAAAGATACCATCGCAGAAAGTGAAGAGATTCTTTCCGACCCCGAGATGGACAAAGAGTTAAAAGAACTCGCAGAAGAAGAATTAAAAGAAAGCAAAAAAAATATCGAAGTGGTTGACGGAGAACTCAAAATCTTACTTCTCCCGAAAGACCCCAACGATGATAAGAGTGTTATCGTGGAAATCCGTGGCGGCGCAGGCGGCGATGAAGCGGCACTTTTTGCAGGGGACCTTTTCCGCATGTATACGATGTATGCTGAAACAAACCGCTGGAAAACAGAAATTTTAAGTTCTAACCCCACAGACATCGGTGGTTTTAAAGAAATTTCCTTCAGTATCAACGGTCAGGGCGCGTATTCCAAATTAAAGTTTGAAAGTGGCGTGCACAGAGTTCAGCGTATTCCTTCCACCGAATCCGGCGGAAGAATTCACACATCTACCGTAACCGTTGCAGTGCTTCCTGAAGTCGAAGAAGTGGAAGTTGATATCAACGCAAACGATTTAAGAATTGACGTCTTCCGTGCAGGCGGTCCCGGCGGTCAGTGCGTAAACACAACAGACTCCGCCGTTCGTATTACCCATCTTCCCACGGGTTTAGTTGTATCTTGTCAAGACGAAAAGTCTCAGCACAAGAACAAAGATAAAGCAATGAAAATTTTGCGTTCTCGTCTTTATGATTTGGTGCAGAGTCAGCAGCACGAACAAATCGCCCAAGAACGTAAAAGCCAAGTTGGTACCGGCGACAGAAGCGAGCGTATCCGTACCTATAATTATCCTCAGGGAAGAGTTACCGATCACAGAATCGGTTTAACACTGCACCGTTTAGAAGCCGTTTTAGATGGTGATTTGGACGAAGTAATTCAGGCGCTTATCACGACACATCAGAGTGAACTTTTAAAAGGTGAGCAACAATAAAAATAAAAGTAAAAAGAGATTTGCTTTTTGCAAATCTCTTTTATTTTATTTCTTTATAATCTCCACGGTTTTCCACTACTTTATATCCGATTTTTTTCATGGATTTTTTTAAGTGTTCGAGAGACTCTGCCGCCTCGTCCCCCGTGCTGATTTTTCCGTCATACAGCATATATTTTTCTCTTACGGAAAGGGGAGATAAATTCGGCATCACAACATTTGCGCCTGCCAGAACCGCCTTTTCCCTTCCCAATGGGTCTAATGTTCCCAGCGCCGTTGTTGCCGGAAGCAAAACATTTGGAAGAAGCAGTCTTGTCAGTGCCAAAAGCAAAATTGTTGTATCTGCACTGCCATTTGGTTCATCACAAAAAGGTGTGTCCTGGTGCGAAATAAATGGGCCGATCCCTACCATGTGAGGCTGAAGTTTTTGTAAAAACAACATATCTTCTGCGAGCATTTCCTTTGTCTGATAGGGCGAACCCACCATCATACCGGCTCCCACCTGAAAACCAATTTCTTTTAAGTCATATAAACATTTTTTGCGGGTTTCTAAAAGCATACCTTCGGGATGCAGTTTCGCATAATGGTCGCATGTGGCCGTTTCATGACGAAGCAGATATCGGTCTGCTCCTGCTCTTTTGAGCATTTCATAACTCTCACGGCTTCTTTCCCCCAAAGAGAGCGTCACCGCGCAATCCGGATGATTCGTTTTGATATTCAAAATCAAATTGCACAAAAGGTCATCCGTAAAATACGGGTCTTCGCCTCCCTGCAAAACAAATGTGCGAAAGCCTAGTCTGTATCCTTCTCGGCAACACTCTAAAATTTCTTCGGACGTCAAACGATAGCGCATTGCTTTTTCATTCGAGCGACGGATACCGCAGTAAAAACAATCGTTTTTGCAATAATTTGAAACTTCAATTAAGCCGCGCACGAAAACAGTTTTACCATAAATTTTATCCCTGATTTTACGTGCTTTTTGAAACAAAAGATCGCGTATCTTTTCATTACATTCAAAAAGCGCAAGCCACTCCTCTTTTTCGAGAGCTTTTTCTTTTTCTAATTTACTGATCAGATTCTTCATCGTTTGAATCCTCTGGACTTTCTAAAACCTCTGTTTTCGGGCTCTTTCTGAAACGATCGAACAAATAAAGGCAAATCGCAGCTAAGATAAGAGCGCCCAGGCCTCCGAAAATATAAGATGTCGCACCCTGCGGTTTTTCTGTTTCCTCTTTTTTTACTTCATCTTTTACTTTTTCTTCGCCTTTATCTTTAATCGCCGTAAACGTTGTAGAAGAAACAACTTCTAAAAACGCATCCATATCCTCTGTACGGATGGCGGCAGACTCAAGTGGCATCACAAATCCAACACCTTTTCCGTTAATGATGGTTACGGCGCAAATCACTCCGCGCTTTCTGCCTTCATTTTCCACTTTTCCGGGCACAATGATAAATTTCGCCTGAGAATACTTTTCAATCATGACATCCTTCTGGCTATATTCAAGCCCATTTACAGAAAATCCTTCCGCAAGGATTTGTTTGCTCTTTTTGATCAAAGCTTTATCTTCCGCTTCTGTGATATTATAAAGATCTTCTGTGAGTGCGTTTTCTTCAATTTTTACATTCACAATTGCTTTTGTTTCTGCATTGATGATGATACGCTCACACTCGCCGTTAACGAGCATTTCATTTACTTCCTCTGCCGTTAAGTCAAGTGCTTCTAAAAGTTTTTTATCTGTCATATTTTTAGAAAGCACACGCCAGTCACTGGATACGGTAAGCCCCATATACACTTCATCTGTGTTTTGTACAGGAACTGCAAAACACGTAAAGGCCATGCTAATGCTCATAACGAACACCATGATTAACGTAACAATTTTTTTGTTCATTTTTAAAAACCTCCCAAGAATTAAACTCTATTTTGCAGAGTTTAAAATCCGTTCTTTTTCCTCTTTTGTAATGGCTTTGCTTTTTACCATACTTTCCAGCACATATTTTTGCCGTTCTTTTGTTACTTCTCTGTTTTTAGACGGCGCATACACTGACGGCGCATTTGGAACGCCTGCTAAAAGTGTGCATTCATAATCTGACATCTCCGCAGGGCTACAGTTAAAATAGCCCTCTGCTGCATCTTTGATGCCGTAATATCCGTCTCCGTAATAAACGGTATTTATGTAAAGTTCTAAAATCACATCTTTTGCATAATCATCTTCTAAGCGGTATACGACAAACAGTTCTGCCGCTTTTCTTGAAAGACTCTTTTCCTGCGAAAAAAACATATTTTTTGCAAGTTGCTGTGTGATGGTACTGCCTCCCTGGGAAAACTCTCCGCTTTTTAGATTCGCAAAAAGCGCACGCATCATAGAACCGATATCTACTCCGGCATGTTTATAAAAGCGGCGATCTTCTGCAGAAACGACCGCATCTTTATAAATTTCCGGAATATCTTCGAGTGATACATAATTTTCGTCTCTTCTGATGGTGAGTACCTTTTCTGACACGCTGATATTTTTCGTTGCCTCTTTATAAAGTGCATAGCCGGAAGTTGTGATGTATGCCGAAAAAACCAAACCCGCCAGAATGGCTAAAATAATCACCCGTTTTAAAATCTTTTTTAAAGCTTTTTTCATCATCTTTCTCCTGCGTAAAACAGTTTTATTTTAATCTTTTAATATGCCGAAACGTTTCTTCTTCGCCTTTTTCCCTAAGCATCAAGAGCCACCCTTCAATCAAATCAGATGTTTGCGGATGGATACGCCGTCTTATCTTACCACGCGCAAAATACTCTAACGGATGTGCATCATTGTATTGCTCCCCTTGATAGACTTTGCTTGCCGCGACGCGGTCACAAAACATTTCTTTTACAAATTTTAGTGGCATTTTTACAGGCTCCATCTGCTTTGTTTCGGGGTTATAATCTGTCCAGTATTCAAAGTGATGACGATTTCTTCCCTTGTGATGCATCCACGCAAGTGAATAGCCAATATTTTCGCGTTCTCCTTCATTTGGGCTTCTTTTTCCATCCTGGTAATAGCGAACACCGGCAAAAAATTCCGTCGGCGAATATTTGGATAAATCATGAAGTACTCCGCGCCAGAAAATTCCTGCTTTCAAACAATGAGAAAACACAACTTTTCTGTGTTTTCTGACAGTATTGAAATGTCCGAAAAAGTTTTTTAGCATGTTCATTTTAACGTTCTCCATAAAGACCGTGCTTTGCGTTTTTTCGCACAGTCAAAACTTCTTTGAGCATCTTTACAGAATCCGAAAAAATACGGATTTTTGAATCTTTATTTTCGTGTTTCATCGAAACTGTTACGCGGTCAATCGTTAAGTTTAACTGTTTTTTTGCAATATAAATGAGTTCTACGTCAAATCCCCAACCGGCGAGAGTGGACTTTTCAAAAATCTGCTCTTTTGCTTTTTTTGAGAACCCTTTAAAACCGCACTGTGTATC
>JAZRET010000054.1:0-3210 GCA_045660945.1 Congzhengia sp. | reverse complement strand
AATGTCAGGACATTCCAAATGGGCAAACATTAAACACAAAAAAGAAAAATCTGACGCTAAAAAAGGTAAGATTTTTACAAAACTTGGTCGTGAAATTACGGTTATCGTAAAAGCAGGCGGCCCGGATCCCGAATCAAACTCCAAACTCCGTGACGTTATTGCCAAGGCAAAAGCAAACAATATGCCGAATGACAACATTGAACGTTGCATTAAAAAAGCATCCGGTGAACTTGGTGCTGACAACTATGAAGAAATCACATATGAAGGCTACGGACCGAACGGCGTTGCAGTAATCGTAGAAACCTTAACCGATAACAGAAACAGAACTGCAGGCGATTTGCGTCATTACTTCGACAAATTCGGCGGAAATTTAGGACAGAACGGTTGCGTAAGCTTTATGTTCGACCAGAAAGGCGTTATCATCATTGATAATTCTGAAGGCGATTTAGACGAAGACGCAGTGATGATGGATGCACTTGATTCCGGTGCAGAAGATTTCACTGCAAACGAAGACTGTTTTGAAATTTTAACGGCGCCTGAAAACTTTAGTGAAGTAAGAAATACATTAGAAGAAAAAGGCTATGCGTTTGCATCTGCAGAAATTGAACAGATTCCGCAGACAACCGTCACCTTAACCGATGAAAAAGATCTTTTGTTTATGGGAAAACTCATTGATATGTTAGAAGATAACGATGATGTTCAGAACGTTTGGCACAACTGGGAAGAATAAGAAAAATTTCCCATTAAGACAACAGTTTTAAAATTTTGTGACAATTGAGAAAAAAGCTTGATAAATCGAAAAGTCGGTGGTAAAATAAACTTAGAGATTATCCCTGCGATGTTCGTGCTTGTCGGTTTTTATTTTACCAACACTTATCATAAGGGAATCCCACTTCGTTTGTGGCGCATATGCCCCCCTTTTTAAGGCCAGGGGACATGTAAAGCAAGTGAGAGGATACCCACCTGCACATGCAGGTAAAAAGAATCAGGCAACACGGCATAATGGGGATTCTTTCAAACAAAAGAACACGGTTTATAAAACCGCGTTCTTTTGTTTTATTTTTTTAGTTTCTTTAAATAGTCTTCTAAACAAAGTTCAAAGTTTACGCCGTAGTTTCGGTCGCCAGAAAGCTCAAGTGTTTTTTTGATACAGTCAATCACGAAATCGGATGCAATTTCCGCGGCGCGGAAAAGTTTGTGACCGCGCATCATTGCGCCTGTCAAAGCGGCGGCAAACGTGTCACCCGTGCCGCTGTAAACAACATCGTACTTTTCGCGGACAATCATTTGAAAGTCACCGCCATCCCAAACGGCTGTGCCGAGTTCCTTTTCACTTAGATAAATGCCCGTTACAACGATTTTTCCGCTCGAATAGGGAAGAAGACGTTCGATCAAAGTTTTTATGTAGTCTTCCGTATGAAGTCCGTCTTTGTAAGGAACTCCCGATAAAAATGCAGCCTCGGTCACGTTCGGAACAATCACGGTAGCCTTTTTTAAGAGTCTTCGCATATTTAAGACAAAATCAGTTTCAAAACCGGGATAGAGTTTTCCGTTGTCGCCCATTACGGGGTCTATCAAAACAAAATCGCAGGGAAACATGTTAAGGATTTTCTCCACGTGGTCAACCTGGCTGACGGAACCCAAATATCCGGAATAAATTCCGTCAAACGAAAGTTTCAAAGATTTCCAATGCTCTGCCTGCGGGAGCATATCATCCGTTAAATCGCGGAATGTAAATCCGTGAAAGCCCGTGTGCGCAGATAAAACCGCCGTTGGAAGCACGCAGGTTTCAAGCCCGGCAACGGACAAAATTGGAAGTGCTACTGCTAAAGAGCATTTGCCGAAACACGATATATCATTAATTGCAAGGATTCTCTTTTGCACGTTCATGAAAAGTACCACCTGAAAATAACGTTTTCTATAGTATATCATAAATTTTTAGAAGAATCTATACTTTTTGTTCACAAAATTTTCATTGAAAAAAGAAATTTTTTATGGTACAATAAATATATACGTAAAGGATAAGGAGAATTGATGTGAAAAAGTTTTTATGCTTTGTTTTTGTTTGTGTATTAGCGACATCTTTATTATATGGATGCGGTTGCCAGAAAGAAGAACCCCCGATTGATGCGCCGAAATATGATGTGAATGCCAAACCCGGAGATGAGGGCGTAATTGAGAATGAAGACGGAACGTTAACCGTTCCTGCTACAACGGAAAAACACGGCACAACAAATGTTCCGTTGGTTGTGAAAACGCCGGAAAAAGACGGAAGTCATGAAGTTTTAACCTATAATTTCCCGGAGCATACATTAGCCTCTGTCACCCATGAAGTGCATTTTGATACAGAAGAAAAAGCAAAAACGTTTTATGAAAGCCAGAAGACCACGAATGTCGAAGACCTTGTGATTAAAGGAACGGTCGTAACGTTTAATACGACAGACTCAAAATGGATCGGCTATAAAAAACGCGATATCATTGATAATTGTGAAAAAAATTGGGAACAATTTGGATATGAGGTTATAAGTAAATAATAAACTAATATAAAAAGGAGAATGAAAAATGGAATTAAAAGGTTCAAAGACAGAGAGAAACCTGATGGAGGCTTTTGCAGGAGAAAGTCAGGCAAGAAACAAATACACTTACTTTGCATCAGTTGCAAAAAAGGAAGGCTATCAGCAGATTGCCGCAATATTTGAAGAAACAGCAAATAACGAAAAAGAACACGCAAAAATGTGGTTTAAAGCACTTGGTGGACTTGGCGACACAAAGACAAACCTTTTGAGCGCAGCCGAGGGTGAGAATTACGAATGGACTGATATGTACAGCCGTTTTGCAGACGAAGCTGAGGAGGAAGGTTTTACAGAACTTGCTGCAAAATTCAGACTTGTTGCTGCTATCGAAAAGTCTCATGAGGAACGCTATCGTGCACTTCTTTCAAATGTAGAGATGAACAAAGTATTTGAAAAGAGTGAGGAGACAATGTGGGAATGCCGAAACTGCGGACACCTTGTAATGGGTAAGAAAGCTCCTGAGGTTTGCCCAACTTGTGCACATCCTCAAAGTTATTTTGAAGTCAGAAAAGAAAATTACTAATGAGAATATAAAAGCAGATATTTTCGTAGGTAACTTCCTGCGAGAATATCTGCTTTTCTACTGGATTTTAATAATCCTTTTTTACGAAAAGAATAGGATAAAGACCTGACATTT
>JAZRET010000053.1:0-12674 GCA_045660945.1 Congzhengia sp. | reverse complement strand
TAAAACTTCTTTCTGATATCGACGATGGCGTGAAAGTTGTTTCTTCTTTAACAGACGAAGTGGCATATTCTTATCCCACCGTTGAACTTGATTTTGACAAAAACTTCGTTGACCGTTACACGGGCATCGAAATTTCAAATGAGACCATCGTAAAAACGCTTAAGTCTTTGGGATTTGGCGTAAAAGAAGAAAATGACAACTTTCATGTTGTTGTTCCTTCCTGGCGCGCAACGAAAGACGTAACCATTAAGGCAGATATCATCGAAGAAATCACCCGTATTTACGGATACGACAACTTCGATGTGCACACAACAGAAACGCCGTTATACCCCGTTCGCGTTGGAAGCGAAAAGTCCGTGGAAGACAGATTAAAGGATACGTTAGTAAAACGCTATTCTCTCCACGAACTACATTCTTATATCTGGACGTACTACGATGAATGCAAAGCGCTCGGCATTGAATGTGAAGAAAACGTAAGACTTGTTAACGCAACGAACCCGAATATTGAAACACTCAGAAAATCCATCATTCCGACACAACTTTGTCAGGTGAAAACAAATACTGCTTATGGTACAGATTTCGGTGTGTTTGAAATTGGCCATGTGATTGACGGTGTAAATGATGAAAATCTCTGTAATGAGAAAAAGACGCTTGCAATCACACTCTTTAGTAAAACCAAAACGGCGGAAGCGCTTTACTTTGAACTAAGAGACATGTTATCTGTTTTGGCAGACGATATTAAACACGCATCCTTAACCTTTGAAGCGTGTGAGGCTGCACATTCCTATCAGCATCCCAGAAACTTAAATGCTATTTTCTGTGGCGGCGTAAAAATTGGTGAAATGGGTGTTGCACATCCGTTTGTTTCTAAGAAGATTGACAAAAAGGCAAACATCGTATTTGCAGAAATCGATACAGAAACCTTTGCAAATCTTAAAAACAACAGCATCGTTTACGAAGAACCCAGCCGTTTCCCCGGTATGGAAATCGACCTTTCTTTCGTAAGTGATACCTTTGCTCCGATTTATGATGCAATCGAAAAGGAAAACTGCGAATGGATTAAAAAGGTGAGCGTAACAGATATTTATGTGGACGAAACCGGAAAATCGATTACGGTAAGAATCTTATTCTCTCATCCGGAAAGAACCTTAACCGGTGATGAAGTGAAAGAACGCGTAAATTCTATCACAGAAAGACTCGCGCAAAATGGTATCAGCATGAAAAACTAAACATAAAAAAGCGGTGGAAAAATTCCACCGCTTTTTCTTATGTAATTTTTTAAATCGGTAAACTGAGTAATAAAATTGATAAAAAGCCTGTGATAAATCCAAGAAGACGACGTTTTGTGCATTTTTCGCGAAACACCAAAACTGAAATGATAACAGTAAGGAGCAGTGCGCCGCCGTTGGCAACGGGATAGTAGATTAAGCTATCTAAAGAACCTGCAAGCGTCAAGTTGATAGGTGCATAGATTCCGACTAAAATGCCGGAAATACCACCGTGCGCGAGAATGGATTTTACATTAGTTTTCTTCTCAGGCGTCTTTTTCACAAAGAGCATACCGATGAGGGAAAATGCAAGCATAAACACGCAGGCGATAAATAAAAACATCATCCTTTCATTTCTTCCATCAGTACTCTGATGGATTTTTTCGGAAAGTCCTGCAAGACCTGAGAACAAAAAACACAGAAGTGCTAAAATGATCCATTTTTTGTTAGCACTTTTATCTTCCGGATTGTTTTCTCCGAGTAACCACATAGAGAAAAGGACTAATAAAACGCCCACACCTTGCCAGATACTGAAGGGTTCATGCCAAAAAATGGGGCCTGCAACAGACGGAATAATCATACCATAAAGAAGCAAAAGTGAAGTTGCTCCCATCGGGCCGATGGTCATAGCAGAGATGGATAACGCCTGCATGGAAAAGACGACAACGGCGTAGAGAATCGCTACCCAAAACGTGCCGGCGGAAAGGGAAGAACCGATGCCGACGATTAAGGCCACAACAGCGGCAATTCCATAGCAAACTGCATTATAACGAAAAACCCCGTTTGTATCGGGAGAATCTCCTTTTGCATAGTGATTATAAACAGAACTTTTAAATACTGCAAGAAAGATAGATAAAACCAAAAGTAAATAAATCATGATGTTAGCTCCTTTTTTTAATGGGAAGTTGTATTTCTGTGCGCCATTTTTTCACATCGTCGCAGTTCCAGACACCGGAAATATAGCGCTCCCGTGCCTGCGGAAGCACCTCAAATCCGTTTTCTAAGGCGAAAGAAACGGCGCTTATATAAGCGTTTCTGAGTGTTTCATATCCACCGCAGTGTGTAACGCTAACGACTGTAGTTTCTTCTAGTGTTTTAAACTTAATGGTGGGGGTGTCTTTGCCCATGCGGTCTACTGACTGCACGTATTCGATAAAAATATCGTTGGTCCTAAAACTTTCGCCCGGATAAATCACGCAGCAATAGTCCGGGTCAGGAAAGGAAACTTCAGGATTCGTGCGCGTAAGTTCTTGCATGGATGCTAAAATAAATGCGCGGATGTGTGAAATATCAGCAACATAGGTGCGACTGCAAAAAACGATTTGTTCTTTGATTGTCTTTATTGTGGGAACATATTCCTGCTCTTTTTCCTGGGAGAGTAATTTTAAAATCCCATCAATTTGTCTTTCGGTTTCGTTTCGGAGAATCGAGAGTTCTTCTTTTTGCGCACTTAAAATTTCATTTAAAGGTGCATTTTCATGAAGAATTTTAAAGATGTCTTCGTTTGCAAGACCGACAGATTTAAAGGCGTGAATCTGCTCAATTACGGAGAGTTGTTCTTCGTTATAATAGCGGTACGATGTTTCCATATCGACAAAAGCGGGTTTTAACAAACCGATTTTATCGTAATAACGAAGTGTTTTTACCGTTGTTTTGGAAAGTTTTGAAAACTCGCCGATTTTAAGCATTTTTTTCACCTCACCTATTCTAACATCATTATACACTCTCCACTAAGGGGAGAGTCAAGCACTTTTGGCTCAATTTTTAAGAAGGCTGAACGGATAAGCGTTCAGCCTTCTTTTGGTTTATTCTAAATAATCTTTTAACTTCTTGCTTCTGCTGGGATGACGGAGTTTACGAAGTGCTTTTGCTTCAATCTGTCGGATACGTTCACGGGTAACGTCAAACTCTTTGCCGACTTCTTCTAATGTTCTTGCGCGGCCGTCTTCCAAACCAAAGCGGAGTTTTAATACCATGGATTCACGGGGGGAAAGGGTATCTAAAACATTTCCGAGCTGCTCTTTTAAAAGTGTGAAGGAAGCGGCTTCAGACGGTGCAGGAGCATCGTCATCGGGGATGAAATCGCCGAGATGGCTATCTTCCTCTTCGCCGATAGGTGTTTCGAGTGATACAGGTTCCTGTGCAATCTTCATGATTTCGCGTACTTTGTCGATAGACATGTTGAGTTCTTTTGCAATTTCATTCGGATGCGGGTCACGGCCGAGTTCCTGAACCAGCTGACGTGAAACACGAATGAGTTTGTTGATGGTTTCCACCATATGCACGGGGATACGGATGGTTCTTGCCTGATCTGCAATCGCACGGGTGATAGACTGGCGAATCCACCAGGTTGCGTAGGTGGAGAATTTATAGCCCTTTTCGTAGTCAAATTTTTCAACGGCTTTAATTAACCCTAAGTTACCTTCCTGAATTAAGTCAAGGAATAACATACCACGACCAACGTAGCGTTTTGCGATAGAAACAACCAAACGAAGGTTTGCTTCAGCGAGGCGCTTTCTTGCCTCTACGTCACCTTCAGACATACGGCGTGCAAGTTCCATTTCTTCTTCGGCATCAAGGAGCGGAACCTTACCAATTTCTTTTAAGTACATCTTAACGTGGTCGTCAATGGAAACACCTTCCATGCCGGAGATTTCCATAACTTCCGCGTGGATGTCCATATCTTCGGGAGGCTTAATTTCCTCGTATTCCTCCTCGATTTTTTCCATTTCCTTGTCCATGTCGGCAACAACTTCTACGCCTTCTTGTTCAAGCATTTCATAAACACGGTCAATCTGTTCCGGTTCCATTTCAAATTCAGAAAGTGTGTCCATGATTTCTTTGTAGGTTAAAACACCGCCTGTGCGGCCCCTTGCCACCAACTTATTTATGGTATCTACTTTCTTCTGTTCAATTTCAGTCACGTTTGTTTCTCCTCTCGTTTTCCTTCTTGATGAGTTCGTTTACTTCGCTAAGTTTTCCTTCGGCGATCAGCTTGCTAATGAGCCGATTCCGGTTTTCTGTTTTGAGTTTTTCGATGTTATCCTGAATTGCTTTTCCTGCGTCTCCCAAATGTTCTTTTAAGAATATTTGAGCAGCCAACGACTTGAGTTCCTCGGGGAGTCCCGCAAAGAAGAGGGAAGCATCACAACTTTCGTCTTCTTTCTTGAACTCTTGAATGGCTAAAAATAATGCTTTGTGCCGTTCGTCTGTCAGTTCATCTGCTGTGATGGAAGTGTTTGCAATCCGAAAAGCAACATTACTGAAAAACATCAGGTTTAAAAGCATTTGCTCCGTTTTATAGGAAACAGTGTTTACCGCCTTTTCTGAAGACGGCGAACGGTTTATTGGCTGCGATTGCGGCTGCTTTACATTTTGTACGGCGCGCTCTGCTTTTTTGTATTCTTTTCGGTTTTGATTATAAATACATTTATTCACCTCGGCCAAAATGGAATCTGCGGAAATATCCGTCTCTTTTGCAATGCGCTTGATAAATATCTCGCGTTCGACATCATTTTGTGTTTGGGCAAGAATTTGCGCTGCCTGTTCAATGAAATCCACTTTGTCCTGGGAAGAAACAAGGTTATAGTTTTTCCGCACGTTTAAAATCTTATACTCTGTGGCGGAAAGGGCGCTCTTTAGAAGTTCTTTAAAACTTTCTACGCCTTTTAATTTTAAATATTCATCGGGGTCTTTTGCACCCGAATAGGAGATGACTTTCAGTTTCACACCCGCATTTAGCAAAAGTTCAATTGCTTTATCTGCGGCCTTTAAGCCCGCCTCATCGCTATCATAACAAACATAAACGGAATTTGCATAGCGTCTTATGAGGGAAGCTTGATTTTCCGTAAGCGCCGTTCCCAGACCTGCGACCGCATTCTGAAAACCGTGTGCGTGCAGCGAAACTGCATCAAGATTTCCTTCTACCAAAATGAGCCCATCGCTCATGGATGTTTGCTTTGCAATATTTAAACCAAATAAATGGTCGCCCTTGTGATACACGGGCGTTTCCGGGGAATTCATATATTTCGCGGGGCTATCGTCTAGCGCTCTTCCGCTAAATGCAATCACATTTCCGCGAACGTCGATAATCGGAAACATCAAGCGGTTCCGGAACTTATCATATACGTTTCCTTTTTCGTTTTTTACAGCAAGGCCGGCGGCCACAATTTCATCGTTTTTAAAACCGTTTTCTTTTAGATGATCTAATAAATCTGACCATGCATCTTTTGCATAACCGATTCCGAATTTCGTTAAGGTTTCACGGGTTAATCGTCTCCCTAAAGCATAATCTTGTGCGTGTTTTGCCTCAGAGAGCGAAAGATTTGCCACGTATTTTTTTGCGGCGAGTTTATTCATTTTTAAAATGCGTTCTCTCGTTTCGTGTTGCTTTTGGACAGCGGGACTGTAAACTTCTTCTTCCAGTGTTACACCGGCACGATCTGCCAAAAATTTGATGGTATCCACGTAATCCAAATTTTCGATTTTTTTAATAAAATCAATCAGATTTCCGCCGGAACCGCAACCGAAACAGTAGAAAAGTTGCTTATCCGTCGTGATGCGGAAAGAAGGCGTTTTTTCTCGGTGGAACGGACACAGGCCAATATAATCATTCCCATTTCTGCGAAGCGTTACATAAGTTGATGCAATCTCAACCAAATCGCTTCGACGCAAAACTTCGTCTATAGAACTTTGAAGATAGCGCGGCACGTTTCCACCTCCGGATATAAAAACTATTTTCTATTATTATTTTCGACAAGAATTCCTTTTTTCCTTTTTATTTGTAGAAAAAATATTTAAAAGCAAAAAAAATGTATCGTTATTTCAGAAAAAGACGGATTTTTAGCCGATGGAAGAAATGTTTCTTGACAAAAAAAGAAGGCTATGTTATACTATGCTTAATTTAGGGAGTAGTCGGCGCAAAAAGCGCTATAAAGTCAACATCATGAAACGGAAGTTTCTGGCTTTATATGAAATGACGAGACTGATGGAAAAGTCAGTCTCTTTTTTTTGGAATAAAAAAGTGAGGCGGAATAAAATATGAAATTATGGGAATTATTTTTCATCGCCGTTGGACTTTCGATGGATGCGTTTGCCGTGTCCGTCTGCAAAGGTCTTTCGGTTCCAAAAATGAAATTAAAACATGCACTTCTTTGTGGTGCGTACTTCGGCGGTTTTCAGGCGCTGATGCCGCTTTTTGGATTTTTGTTAGGCACACAGTTTCGCGGCCTCATTGAAAGAGTAGACCACTGGATTGCGGTTGTACTTTTGGTGATTATCGGAATCAATATGGTGCGGCAAGCAAAAGAAGAGGAGTGTTTAAACGATTGCTTTACGATCCGCGCAATGCTTCCTTTGGCGGTGGCAACAAGTATAGATGCATTAGCGGTTGGCGCAACGTTTGCATTTTTAAGAGTAGAAATTCTTCCGGCGATTCTTTTAATTGGCGTAACGACGTTTTTGTTTTCTGCGATTGGTGTAAAAATCGGAAATGCATTCGGAACAAAGTATAAATCTTGGGCTGAAATTTTCGGCGGCCTTACATTGATTTTTTTAGGAATTAAAATTTTACTGGAACATTTAGGAATCTGGTAATAAAAAAACGGCATGTATTAAACATGCCGTTTTTATTTGTTTTATTATACATTTAAATGTTTTCTTACGGAAAGGAAACTGCCGACGCCTCCCAAGATTGCTCCAAGTCCGAAAGAGGAAATGAGCACAATGGGAAGGATTTCCATGAAGGGTTTTAGCTGCACAAAAACAATAGAAAGATTTTGTACAATGCTTAAGAGGAACTGATAGCATCCAAGGATCACTGCGATGGAAGCAAGTGAGCCCACAAGACCGATTAAAATACCTTCAATAATGAAAGGCCAACGAATAAACCAGTCGGTTGCACCGACGAATTTCATAATGTTGATTTCCTTTCTTCTGGTGTAAACGGTGAGCTTAATCGTGTTGGAAATAATGAAGATAGATACAATCGCAAGTGCCAAAATAATCCAGAGACTAAATTGCTTTATGTAGTTTGCGATGCGCACTAAATTATCAATGGTATCCTGATTGCGGATGACTTTCACAATACCGTCAACTTTTTCAAGTTCTGCGGCGGTTTCTTTTGAATCATTTAAATCCGCTAAGGTTACTTTATACCAGTCGCGCAAAGGGTTATCCTCTTTATAACGATCTAAAAGCGCACTGTTTTCTCCAAAACTTTCTTTTAACTCTTCTAAACGGTCGTGTTTGTTTTCTAAAATTGTATCTTCGACATTTTCGATGCGTAAAATATCATTTCTGATTTCAAGCAAACCGTCAGTGGAGGTTTTTTCATCCACAACGGCGATTAATTCGTAGCTTCCCTGCAAGTCGCCGATAATGCTGTTTAAGTTGATGGAAAGCACTAAGAATACACCCAAAATGAGCAAACTTGCCATAACAGTAAAAATGGAAGCGATGGTCATCCAGCCGTTAGAGAAGATGTTTTTAAACGCTTCTTTGATAAAATAACGAAAACCTTTAATCTTCATCGCCGTATGCACCTCTCGTTTCGTCACGCACAATTTTACCGTCCTCAATGGCGATAACGCGTTTTTTCATTTTATCAACGATTTCCTTTGCGTGGGTTGCCATGATAACGGTTGTGCCACGTTTGTTGATATCTTCTAAAAGCTCCATAATTTCCATGGCTGCTTTTGGATTTAAGTTACCTGTCGGCTCGTCCGCAATTAAAAATGCGGGATTGTTTACCAAAGCACGCGCAAGTGCGACTCTCTGCTGTTCGCCGCCGGAGAGTTCATCGGGGTACGCTTTTGCTTTGTGCGCAAGACCAACTAAGCCCAACACGTTTGGAACCTGCTTTCTGATTTCCTTACGGCCCGCACCGATGATTTCCATTGCGAAGGCAACATTTTCGTAAACGGTTTTTTGAGAGAGCAGTCTAAAATCCTGAAATACAACGCCCATTGAGCGGCGTAGGTACGGAATTTCACGACGTTTTAATTTACCAACATCATCATTATTGATAATCACGTCGCCTTCTGTTGCTGTTTCTTCATGCATTAAAAGTTTAATGAGAGTGGATTTACCGGAACCGGAAGGTCCAACGATAAAAACAAATTCGCCGCGCTCAATGAAGAAACTGATATCATCTAACGCGGTAGCACCGTTCGGGTAAACCTTTGTTACATTCTTTAAAAGAATCACGTTTTTCAAAACCTTTCTGCCCACGGGATATACAAGGGAACGAAAGTTTTGCGTGTGGGCATACAAAACTTCAGATATTTTTAAAATTTAGCGGGATTAGAAGCTAAATACTTGCTTACTAAAACTGCAACTTTAAACACAACTGCATCATCAAATTTTCTAAGGTCTAAACCAGTTAAGCGCTCGATTTTATCGAGGCGATACACAAGTGTATTTCTGTGAACAAAAAGCTGTCTTGAGGTTTCGCTTACGTTTAAGTTGTTTTCGAAGAATTTGTCGATGGTCTGAAGTGTTTCTTCGTCTAAGACATCCAAACCGTCTTTTTTGAAGATTTCATCTAAGAACAGTTCGCAGAGTTTACTGGGAAGCTGATAGATGAGACGACCAATTCCGAGTTCTTCATAACTTAAAATGTATTTTTCACCCTCGAATACGCGACCGATTTCAATTGCGAGACGCGCTTCGGAATAAGAACGTGCAATATCGTTTACAGAGTCTACAGGCGTGCCGATTCCGACAAAAGCTTTGAGCATGAGTTCTGCACCAATTGTGTCAACAATGCTCTTTGCGATTTTTCCTGCAGAGTCAGATGCAAAATCTTCATCTAAAGCTTTAATGAGAACGATGTTTTTGTTATCAATATTAATTACAAAGTCCGGCTCGGGGAACATATTTTGAAGAAGCTGAACCACTCCTGTTTCGTTTCCGGGAATCTGTACGATGAATACCAAACGGGAAACGCTGGTGTCAATCTGGAGTTCTCCGGAACGCAGGAAAATGTCACCGGGAAGCACGTTTCCCTGAAGAACGCTCTTTAAGTAACTGATTTTGTCGTATCTGTCAGCGCAGTGTACCTGCAGATTGGAAATACTGATGGCCAGAAGTGCACTTAATTTTTGTTCTTCGGGCTCTGTGCCTTTCACATAAACAACGAATTCCATAATGTTGCGCGTTCCAACTGCAACGCAGGAGTAGCCGTTACAGATAAAAGGTCTGCCGTTTGCCTGAACGGAAGAAATCATAGAGAACGCATCATCTTCGTCGATGGGTTCGCCAACATAGGAAACCAAAACAGATGTATTATTGATCACACCCATTGATTTGTGCGTGATTCCGCGCATCTGATCCAATACCGGCTGAAAAACCTCACTCAACATAGTAATCACTCCTTACATTTAAATGAAATAATACTTTATCACTTATATCATACTAAAATTTTCATTATTTTTCAATAATTTTGCACGAATTTAACCGAAATTTAATCTTTTTGAAGCATTTTTATGGAAAAAACGCTAAATTTCTGTTAAAATAGAGGAAAAATGAAAAAACATATTGCATAATTATTCAATATGATGTATAATTATTTAGTAATTTTATTTTGGAGGCAAATTCCATGACAGTTGATGAAATTAAGAATTTGGACAAATCTTTTTATATGAACACGTTTGGCGAACGTATTCCCGTTTCGTTTGTACGAGGCGAGGGAATTCTTCTTTACGCAGAAGACGGAAGCGTTTATAAAGACTTTTTGGCGGGAATCGCCGTAAATGCGGTGGGACACAATCACCCGATTTTAACCGACGCGATTGTGAAGCAGGCAAACGCTGTTTTGCACGTTTCGAATTACTATTACATTGAGCAACAGTCGCGTTTAGCACAAAAGATTGCAGAAAATAGTTGTGCAGATAAAGTGTTTTTTGCAAACTCCGGTGCTGAAGCAAATGAAGGTGCCTTGAAACTTGCAAAAATCTATCAGTATAAAAAAGGGCATCCTGAAAAGTATGAAGTTGTAACGCTGAAAGATTCCTTCCACGGAAGAACGCTTGCAACGGTTGCCGCAACGGGACAGGAAAAATTCAGCGCACCGTATCATCCGCTCACACCCGGTTTTTCTTATGTAGAAATCAATGATTTTGAGGCACTCAAAAATGCCGTAACGGATAAAACCTGCGCTGTGATGATGGAAATGATTCAGGGCGAAAGCGGCGTGCATCCTGTAGAGAAAGAATATATCAAAAAGGTATATGACCTCTGCAGAGAAAAAGACATTTTATTTATCTGCGATGAAGTGCAGACGGGCATGGGAAGAACGGGAACACTCTTTTCTTATGAGCAGTTTGGCGTAGAGCCTGATATCTTTACGTTGGCAAAAGCCTTAGGTGGCGGTGTGCCGATTGGTGCGGTTTGTGCAAAAGATTTTGCAGCAGAGGCCTTTGGCCCGAGTGATCACGGTTCAACTTTCGGAGGAAACCCATTGGCTTGTGCGGCAGGTCTTGCAGTGTTTGAAATTTTTGAAAAAGAAAACCTTGTCGAAAACAGTAAAAGCGTAGGTATATATTTTAAAGAACAGTTGCTTTTACTCGCAAAAAAATACGCCATCATAAAGGAAGTACGTGGCGTGGGACTGATGCTTGGCGTAGAATTTAAAGAAGCAATTGCGGGAGATGTAAAACACGATTTGTTTGACAGAAATTACTTGACGGGTGCAACGCAGACAACTTTGAGAATTCTGCCGCCCCTCGTCATCACCAAGAAAGACGCAGACGAATTTATCGCCGTTTTAGACGAAGTATTAAAGAAAAGAGAAGCATAAAGGAGAAAGAAATGAAACACTTATTGACATTACACGATTGGTCAAAAGAAGAAATTTTGGAGACGCTTAATTTAGCCGATCAATTAAAATACGAAAATAAACACGGAATTACACATCATCACTTGAAGGGAAAAACGCTCGGTATGATTTTTACAAAATCGTCCACAAGAACGCGTGTTTCCTTTGAGGTTGGTATGTATCAGCTTGGCGGTTCTGCTTTGTTTTTAAGTTCTAATGATATTCAGTTAGGCCGCGGGGAAACGATCTACGATACGGCAAATGTTTTATCCAGATTTTTAGACGGCATCATGATTCGCACGTTTAAACAGTCTGATGTAGAAGACCTTGCAAAATACGGTTCTATTCCCATTATCAACGGTCTTACAGATTTGGTGCATCCTTGCCAGATTTTGGCGGATTTCCAAACCATTCGCGAACATAAAGGCGGAAAACTCGAAGGCCTGAAACTAGCCTATATCGGAGACGGAAACAATATGGCACATTCCTACCTTTATGGTGGTGCGAAAATGGGGATGGAAGTTGCGATTGCGACGCCATCTGCGTATCAATGCGATGAGCAGGTAGTGAAAAACGCAATCGAAGACGCGAAGGAGAATGGTGGAAAAATCACGATTACAACCGACCCGAAAGAAGCAATTATGAATGCAGACGTTGTTTGTACTGACACATGGGTTTCCATGGGCCAAGAAGCAGACAAAGCAGAAAAAGTAAAAGCATTTTCAAGTTATCAGGTGAATAAAGAACTTTTCTCCTATGCAGATAAGGATGCGATTTTCCTTCATTGTCTGCCTGCGTACAGAGGCTACGAAGTGACGGAAGATATCATCGACGGACCGATGTCAAAAGTGTTCGATGAAGCAGAAAACCGTTTGCATGCGCAAAAGGCTGTTATGGTGCGCCTGATGGGAAATAACTAACGGAAGAAAGACGAGGAAACGATAAATGTTTGAAGTAAGACGTGCAACGCTTGAAGACGTTGACAGTATTGTAAAAATTACACAAAAAGCATTTGAAGACTATATTCATCTTGCGGGGATTACTGACACCGCGGCGCTCCACGAAACAAGAGAGCAGGTAATTTCCGATATTGAAAATAAAATTGTGTATGTGGCGTATTTTAAGCATCAAGTGGTAGGAAGCGTCCGCATTGAAATTTTGGATGAAGACACAGCGTATCTTTCCCGTTTTGGTGTAAACACGGAATTTCAGAATATTGGTATCGGAAAATCCTTAATGAACTCACTCGATATGGATTTAAGGGAGTTAAATATCAAACGTGTAATGCTCCACACGGCATCAAAAGCTTTTCCGCTGGTGCGGTTTTACTATAACCGTGGCTTTTACATTGACTCTACCACAAAAGACAAAGGCTATATCCGCGCCTTATTAATTAAAGACTTAGACTAAGAAGTATAATCTTCCAAAAGCGAGGACAGTTCGTCCTCGCTTTTTAATATGCGTCCTTCTGTGAAAATGAGGCGATCTTCTTCTGAGAGTGCAGAAAGAGAAATGTCAAGATTTCTCTGGAACTCTTTTTCTCCATTTTGCGTCAAACGGTAGAGTCTTACTGTATTTCCTTCTGCAAT
>JAZRET010000052.1:0-4639 GCA_045660945.1 Congzhengia sp. | reverse complement strand
TCTTCTGCTAAAACCGAACAGTGTACTTTTGCGGGCGGAAGACCGTCTAACGCTTCCATAACTGCTTTATTTGTGAGTTTTAACGCTTCTTCAATGGTTTTTCCCTTTACCATCTCGGTCGCCATGGAACTTGTTGCAACTGCAGCACCGCAGCCGAATGTTTTAAAGGAAACTTCTTTGATGATTTCATCTTCAATCACCATATAAATTTTCATAATATCGCCGCATTTTGCGTTGCCGACCTGACCGATGGCGTTTGCATTAGGAAGTTCGCCAACATTACGGGGATTTGCAAAATGGTCCATAACTTTTTCTGAATACATAATTTTTGTCCTTTCTATTTTCTCAAAAAGTCTTCATATAAAGGGGACATCGCGCGGAGACGCTCCACGATTTCGGGGAGTTTATCTAAAACAATGTCAATCTCTTCTTCGGTATTTTGTTCGCCAACGGAAAGTCTGAGTGAGCCGTGGGCAATTTCGTGGGGAAGACCGAGGGATAAAAGCACGTGCGACGGGTCTAAAGAACCGCTCGTACAAGCAGAGCCGGAAGACGCGCAAATGCCGTTTAAATCAAGCATCAAAAGAAGGGATTCGCCTTCAATAAACTGAAACGAGAAGTTCACGTTTCCGGGGAGTCTCTTTTCGGGATGTCCGTTTAATTTAATATGCGGAATACGCGCTTTAATTTCTTTTATGAGTTCATCGCGGAGAGCGGTGATTTTTTTTGATTTTTCGGGTAAATTTTCCGTTGCAAGCGTAATCGCTTTTCCCATACCCACGATGGAAGCAACGTTTTCTGTTCCCGCACGGCGAGAACGTTCCTGTGCGCCGCCGTGAAGAAATACTTCGGGGCGAACGCCGTTTCGAACGTAGAGCGCGCCGATTCCCTTAGGGCCGCCGAATTTGTGCGCCGAAATGGATAAAAGGTCCACGTTTAATTCGTTTACGTCAACCGGAATAGAGCCCACTGCCTGCACGGCATCTGTATGGAATGTGATTCCGTGTTCTTTGGCAAGTTTTCCAATTTCTGCAATCGGCTCAATCGTTCCAACTTCGTTATTTGCCATCATTACGGTGATTAAAATCGTGTCGGGACGGATAGCTTTTTCTACATCGCTAGCCGATACAAGACCAAATTCATCTACGGGAAGATAGGTCACGTGGAATCCTTGTTTTTCCAAAGATTCTAACGTGTGAAGCACCGCGTGATGCTCGATTACCGTTGAAATGATGTGTTTTCCTTTTTTCTCTTTTGCTTTGGCAATGCCTTTAATTGCCCAGTTGTCACTTTCGGAGCCGCAGCCCGTGAAAAAGATTTCTTTTGCGGAAGCGCCGATGGCTAAAGCCACCTGCTCGCGCGCTTTTTCAATCGCGGATTTTGCGGTCTGACCTACGGTATATATAGAGGACGGATTGCCGTAATGCTCAGTGAGATACGGCATCATCGCATCTAGCACCTCTTTTTTTAGCGGGGTAGTTGCGGCATTGTCCAAGTAAATAACCTGTTTCATAATATCAACTCCAGTGTATTGGTTTCATTTTTAACCATTATAATATTATACAACATCTGGAAGACAATTTCAACATAAATTTTAAAAATTAAAAGAGATTTTGGTAACGCTTTTGGTGAATGATGGAAAGAATCTCATCCGTTGTTCTTCCGCGGGCGGAAATTAAGAGTGTACCGCCTGAATGAAATCCGGACGTTACGCGGACGGGGGGTAAGATATCAGAGATTGGAGTGTTTACATAAATTGCCACATCTGCGCGCGGGGCATCCTCCAAATCCACCACCGCGTGACCGGCGGAAATCAGTGCATTTTTTAAAGAATCAAGACCTTTTTCAATCGCAACAACCATAACAATGTTCCTTTCTTTTTTCAAAAATATATTGTTAGTATGCTCAAAATGAAAAAAATCTTTTACTTTTTTAAAAAATTGTGGTAAAATATATAAGGATATAGATTTTTTAATGTAAAATCATATTTTTGGAGGGTTATTTTATGGGAAGATTATTTGGAACAGACGGTGTGCGCGGTGTTGCAAACACAGAGCTTACCGCAGAACTTGCAATGAAAATCGGTAAAGCTGCAGCACACGTTTTAACAAAAGAAACGATGCACAAACCGAAAATTTTAATCGGTAAAGACACAAGAATTTCAGGCGATATGCTTGAAGCGGCGCTTTCTGCCGGCCTTTGCAGTATGGGCGCAACCGTTATCTCTTTGGACGTTATCCCGACACCTGCTGTGGCGTATTTGGCTCGAAAATACGACGCAGACGCAGGCGTTGTGATTTCAGCATCTCACAACTCGGCCGAGTTTAACGGCATCAAAATCTTTAACGGCAACGGCTATAAATTAAGCGATGCCATTGAAGATGAAATCGAAAGTTTAATCGCATCTGATTTTAAAGGCGTTAAAATCCCGACGGGTGACGCGGTTGGCACAATCAATAAGTGCGACACGGCGCTCGCTGACTACAAAGAATTTGTGAAAAAGACGATGCGCGGCGAAAATTTAGAAGGATTAAAAATTGCGGTAGACTGTGCAAACGGCGCAAGTTATCTTTCTTCCGTTGAGACATTAGTTGAACTCGGCGCAGAAGCATTTGTGGTTCATAACCACCCGAACGGCGTAAACATCAATGCAAAATGCGGCTCAACGCATACGGATAAATTCTGCGAGTATGTAAAAAACATCGACGTGGATTTGGGGTTATCTTTTGACGGCGATGCAGACAGACTCTTGGTTGTTGACGAAAACGGTAATTTAATCGACGGCGACAAGATTATGCTTATCTGCGCAGACTATTTAAAAGAAAACGGAATGCTTGCAAAAGACACTTTAGTTACCACGGTTATGACGAATTTAGGCTTAGTGAATGCGGCGAAAGAAAAGGGCATTAAAATCGTGCAGACAAAGGTTGGCGACCGCTATGTGTTAGAAGAAATGCTAAAGAGTGGCTACACGTTAGGCGGCGAACAGTCGGGCCACATTATCTGTTTAGAGTTTAACACCACGGGTGACGGACTTTGCTCTGCGCTACTTTTACTCTACATTTTAAAGAAAACGGGCAAGAGACTCAGTGAACTTTCTTCTGTGTTCACGCCGCTTCCGCAGGTGATGCTGAACGCAAAAGTTTCAAACGCGAAAAAGTATGACTATTTAGAAGATGAAGTTGTTAAAGATGCAATCCGCGAAGTAGAAGAAGAATTTTCCGGAAACGGAAGAGTTTTAATTCGTCCTTCCGGCACAGAGCCTTGCGTGCGCGTGATGATTGAAGGTCCTGAGCAGAGTATCATCGACCAGAAAGCAAGTTATCTTGCAAAACTGATCGAGGCGCGCCTCGGTTAAATATAAAACCAAAGGGAGTCCTTTTTATGCAGACGGTAATCGTCACCGGTATGTCCGGCGCTGGAAAATCGACAGCAGTTCATATTTTAGAAGACATCGGCTATTATTGTATTGATAATCTTCCGCCGACGCTACTTTCCAATTTCATCACGCTTTGCCACAATTCAAACGTTACAATGGAAAAACTGGCGATTGTAGTAGATGCAAGAAGCGGAGAACTTATTTCTCATCTTTCCGATGAAATTGAAATGTTTAAAAAGCGTGGAAATGAGTGTGCTGTGGTTTTCCTGGATGCAGATGATAAAACTTTAATCAAGCGCTATAAAGAAACGCGCAGAAAGCATCCGCACGCAGGTAACGGAAGAATTGAAGACGGTATCCGGGTAGAGCGTGCACTCCTTTCCAAACTCAAAAAAAGCGCCGATTTGGTGCTTGACACATCGTCTTTATTAACAAAGGATTTCAAAGCGCAGTTTTTAAAACTTTTTGAAACGGCAAAGAAAATATATGAGCCAATTACGGTGAACCTGGTTTCTTTCGGGTTTAAACGAGGCATTCCGATTGACTGCGATTTGATGTTTGATGTGCGCTTTATGCCGAATCCGTTTTACGATGAAGAATTAAAGACGTTAACGGGAAAAGACGAACGCGTAAAACAATATGCACTCGATAACGAAAGAAGCCGTGCGTTTTTAGAAAAACTTGCCGATTTGGTACTTTTCTTACTTCCGCAGTATGCAATCGAAGGAAAACATTCGCTCGTTGTCGGCATTGGTTGTACGGGCGGAAAACACCGCTCGGTTGCCGTGGCGGAAGTTTTGGGCGAAGCGCTCAAAGAAAAGAATTATTTAACAACTGTTAATCACAGAGATTTAGGTGCGGAATAAATGCGTGCGATGAAAACAGCGCAGAATAAGTGCAAAACAACAAGGCTATGGAAATTTTCCATAGCCTTTCTTTTTTTATTCTGGAATTGATGAATTGACGCCATCAGCGAAACAATTATCCCGAGCAAGCAAGATGCGTTTATTAACTTGTTGAAAAGCAGAGGTTTTAGGGGCGACGTTGTTACGCTTGCCAAAGCGCTGCGCAAAAGTTATAAGACGCGTGGTAATATCGGCGTAATGGCGGACTACTTTTCCGACAAAGGCGCGCGAGTTATTTCTGCTATTGAAGGGACCATGGTCGCTACGGATGCAAATGCAATCGTAAATCCGGTAAATGAAATCGTGAAAACGCCGACAAAAGAGTTGAAAAATCACACAAAAAATGATACAATAG
>JAZRET010000051.1:0-3305 GCA_045660945.1 Congzhengia sp. | reverse complement strand
AAAATCAGAAAACTTGTTCCGCATCTCGGGTGAAGTCTTTTTTGCTTTTTAACGTTTTCAATCGTTAATTCTTCTCCTGCTTCATAACAGAAAATTGTTTTATGTTCCGCGCCGTGATATTCAAACACGCGGCGGATATCTTTCATTTTGGAAGTTAAAAGAATATATAAAATAAAGATAGCAATACGAACAACACCTTCAAGAAGCGTTGTAAGAAGACTATTTGTAACGCCTGCGTAGTCGCGAAGAAGTCCAACTAAAAATGTAGGTAGCAGCATAAATACACCCACGCCAAATACAAGTGCAACGATTACAGAGAAGAAGATGGCACCTGCAAGCATTTTTTCATTCTTTTTTTCGTATGCCGCACGTTCTTCTTCGGTCATTTCTTCTTTTTTCTTCTTGTCTTCCTCTTCTTCAATGTCATAAAACTCAGCAGAAAACATAAGTGCTTTTGTTCCGCTGATTAAGGATTCTAAAAAGGAAAAAACACCTCTTATAATCGGAATTTTATTGATTTTAAATTTCTGAACAAAAGAATTGACCGGTTTTTTTTCGACAATAATTTCCCCGTCCGGTTTTCTGACTGCAATCGCAGATTCTTTCGGTCCGCGCATCATAACACCTTCGATCACAGCCTGACCGCCGATACTCGTGATGTGACACGCTTTATTTTCTTTATTTTTCATATAAAAACACCTTCATTTTCTAGTCTTTCAATATCTTATTTTACCATATTTGACGAAAAAAAACAATGAAAATATTATAAACTTTTGAAATAAATGCGCGTCAATGGTCAATACTATTTTTAGAAATATTGGAGGTACATTTTATGTTAAATATGATAACAAGTATCCTGCAGCTTTGGCTTATTATCGTGATGGTTTATTATTTTCAAACGATGCTAAAATCACAAAAAGGCGCAAAAAGCGGCGTTTTGAAAGATGCAAATGGAGAACTTGAAAATTTAAGGAAACTGCAAAAAATTTCTTTAACGGTTCCGCTTTCCGAAAAAACAAGACCGTCTGAACTTTCTGAAATTGTCGGTCAGGAAGAGGGCATAAAAGCCTTAAAAGCAGCACTTTGCGGCAAAAACCCTCAGCACATTATCATTTACGGACCGCCGGGAGTAGGGAAGACTGCCGCTGCGAGAACGGTTTTAAAAGAAGCAATCTCGTCGAAAGATTCTCCTTTCGAAAAAGACGCAAAGTTTATAGAAATCGACGCAACGACACTTCGCTTTGACGAGCGAAGTATTGCGGACCCTTTAATGGGTTCTGTGCATGATCCGATCTATCAGGGCGCAGGCGCATACGGTCCTGCAGGAATCCCAAAACCGATTCCGGGCGCGGTGACGAAAGCGCATGGCGGTGTTTTGTTTATTGATGAAATTGGAGAACTTCATCCCGCACAAATGAATAAACTCTTAAAAGTATTAGAAGACAGAAAAGTATTTTTTGAATCTGCGTACTACGCAAAAGCAAACCGCGACATTCCGCTTTATATTCACGAAATTTTTCAAAAAGGAATGCCGGCAGATTTTCGTTTAATTGCTGCAACGACAAGTTCTCCTGAGGAAATTCCGCCGGCACTTCGTTCAAGATGCACTGAAATTTATTTTAAACCACTCACAAAAAAAGAATTAATGAAGGTAAGTGAAAATGCAGCAAAAAAAGGCGGTTTTAAAGCCTCCAAAGATGTAATCGAGAAAATCTCTGACTACGCATCAAATGGCAGAGACGCGGTTAATATGGTGCAAACTGCAGGCTCTTACACACTTTTGGAAAAACGAAATAAAATCACAAATGATGACATTGATTGGGTGGTTGAAACAGGTCATTACAGTCCAAAAACATGCGTAAATTTGCAGAAAAACGCCAAAATCGGCCGTGTAAACGGGCTTGCTGTTTATGGTGCAAATTTAGGTACTGTTATGGTAATTGAGGCAGACGCGTGCATGGCGGAAGCAGGGAAGGGAAGTCTTAAGGTTACGGGCGTAGTAGAAAGCGAAACGATAGAAAGAAGAGGACAGTCTTTAAAAAGAGAAAGCACGGTTAAAGCGTCCGTTGAAAACGTATTAACGGTTTTAAAAGAGCACCTTGGAATTGAATATAAAAATTATCACATTCATTTGAATTTTCCCGGCGGTATGCCGGTTGACGGACCGTCTGCCGGAATTGCTATTTTGATCGCGCTTTATTCTGCAATTTTAAAAATTCCCGTACGAAATGATATTGCATTTACCGGCGAAATTTCAATTTTTGGAAATATTTTACCAGTTGGCGGCGTAACAGAAAAAGTGACTGCCGCAAAAGATGCAGGCGCCGTAAAAGCCTATATTCCGTTTGATAACGATAAAAGTTTCTTGCACGGACGCGGAATTGCAGTTCTTCCGGTAAAAACTGTAAATGAAGTGTTGGATGACGTATTCAAAAAAGAAACAGAGACAACAGAGACAGGCCTTTATCAGGAACCTGCAGAAACTGTTTTAACTGCAGAAAGCGCACAAGAACAGGTGTTACACTAAAACGCCTTTTCGGGCGGACGGAAAATAGCGCAGATTGGACAAACGGAGCCCGAAGTCGTATGAGGATACGTCGAGAGGTGACGTTTGTTCAAAACACAAGGCAATAAAAACAAAAGGAATTCTTCAAGCGAAGAATTCCTTCCTATTTTTTTACTTTTTTAATTCAAAAGCATAAAAGAAATGCTTTGTTATGCATTTTCTTTGCCTTGTGTGGTGGGTGCATTTTGCTACGCCCCTATATTTTACAAATCTGCCAAAGGATTGTTTTCCGAGGCTTTTCTTAGTTGTTCGTCGTCTAAATGCGTGTAAATCTGCGTTGTAGAAAGGTTTGTATGGCCTAAAATCTCCTGCAAAACGCGCACATCCACGTGCCCGTGACGATACATAAGTGTTGCCGCTGTGTGTCGCAGTTTATGAACAGAATATTTGTTTGTATCAAGCCCTGCGGCCTCTAAATGCTTTTTCACAAGATGCTGAATGGTCTTAACGCTGATTCTTTTATTTAAACGACTTAAAAAGAGCGCATTTTTATGCGGCGCCGTAACGCCTTCACGCGGGCGTTCGTTTTTAATGTAGTCATCAATTGCCTTTACACATGCCTTGTTCAAGTAAACTGTACGTTCTTTGTCACCCTTACCATAAACCGTGAGTTTTTCTTCCCGGATGTCATTTAAATTGATGCCTGCAAGCTCGGATAAACGCATTCCACAGTTTAAAAACAGCGTAATAATCGCAAAATCTCTAAGTCGGATCGTAGCCATGTCGTTCTGTGAGCCAA